>NZ_JAMOKU010000006.1:0-151870 GCF_023656845.1 Parabacteroides sp. Y3-G-102
TGAAAGTATCTCTGATGGCAGAATCAACTGTGCCAATGCTAATAGTCCTTGATTGTTCATGGTACAAAGGTGCAAATTTTCTATAGAATTAAAGAATTTTCCCCCTGATTTATCGGGTGAGCCCGGAGCTGGCAGGGACACTCGGGATGAAGCGCGACAGGAACGGCAAACTCACGGCGAGCAAGGCCGAGGAAAAATACGGCGAGGCCCTCCGCCTGTATGAGACGACGGGCGAAAGCCTGAAATCGATAGCCGCCCGCTTGGGGCTGGTTTACAATAGCATCGGAGGATACGTGCGACGACACTATCCCGAACTGATACGCCGACACGAAGCGCTGGTCGAGAGGGAAAAGAAGACCGGTTTGTGATAGAAACGAATATAAAACATAAATAAATAGAATGAAGAAAAAACTTTTCAGCTTGATGTGCATGATATGCTTGTTTACATGTACTGCCGCATGGGGACAGGATGTCGCCTTGAAGACGAACGGGCTGTTCTGGCTGACCACCACGCCTAACGTGGGTGTGGAAGTGGCACTCAGTCCGAAATATACGCTGGAACTGGCTGGTGCCTACAACCCTTGGACGTTCAAGGACGACAAGAAGATGCGTTTCTGGCTGGTGCAGCCGGAACTGAAGTACTGGTTCTGTGAAAAATTTGAAGGCCACTTCGTCAGTGTCCACCTGCATGGGGCGCAGTATTACGGCGGGTTCAAGAAGAAACGCTATGACGGTTATCTGGCAGGGGGCGGCTTCACCTACGGATACGACTGGATTCTTTCCCCTCACTGGAACCTGGAGGCCGCCATCGGCATCGGTTACGCCCGCCTGTGGTACAAGGAGAGTCCCCGGACCATTTGCGAGAAATGCCACGAGGACAAGACGAAGAACTACTTCGGCCCCACAAAGGCTGCCATCTCATTGATTTACACTTTCTAAAGGTTGAACTGACATGAAATCGAAGATACAATATATTACATTGCTCGCTGCCTCTGCCGGGCTGCTTGCCGGTTGCGCCTCCCAGCGTCAGGCGGGAAGCGGCATAAGGGTTACGCCGGCGGCTTGCGTACTGGTTCCCGAAGACGGGCGGAACGCCGATATGGACGTGGTGTTCCATGTACCGGAAAACTATTTTACCAAGCGTAGCCGTCTGGTCATCGTTCCCCAACTCGTGGTGGGCGACACGGTGAAGGACGAATACCTGCCATTGGTGGTGGACGCACCTATCTACAGTAAGAAACTCAAACGCCGTGAAGTGCTGGAAAACTATACCGACACGCTTGCCGCCGGCATCCGCAAGGTGGACAACACCTCCGCCTCGTTCGAGCTGCCCTACAACGGAACAGTCGTTCTTCCCGCCGGGGTCGATACCGCCCGTGTGGTGGCGGTGGTCTCTACCGACGGCTGTGGCGAGTGCACCGGCATCGACACCATCGAGGTGGCATCCATCGGGCGTCCTTCGCTTTATATCCAATGGATGGAACCGCAGTTCGTGGTGCGTCCGAAAGTGGTGGACGGCAAGGGTGAGGCCCGTCTGGCTTTCGAGATTAATAAATACGATATCAATTTGGGGTTGGGCAACAACCGTTCCGAGCTGGAAGCCATGCTGGAAACCCTGACCCCGGTGCTGAAAGACACGCTGGCAACGGTCAACTCGTTTACCATCAGCGGTATGGCTTCGGCCGACGGCTCGCTGGCTTTCAACACCCGTCTGGCTGAGAACCGTGCCAACGCTGCCAAGGACTGGGTTGCCGACCGTTTGAGTCTGACTTCGGCACAGAAGAACGTCATCAGGATAGATTCCCGTCCCGAAGGCTGGAGGCCGGTGCTCGACTCCATGACAAAGGATGGAAATCCCGACTCCGTCAAGGTGAAAGACATTCTGGAGCGGTTTGCCGACCAGAACGACGACGTGCAGGAACGCCATATCCGCCGCCTCGACTGCTGGAACACAATCCGTGACAGATACCTGTCGAAAGACCGCAAGGTGGAATACACCTACTCTTATACCATCAAGAGCTTCACCACCGACGATGAACTGCTTGACATGTACGCCAAACGCCCCGACGCGTTCAACGAACCGGAACTGCTGAAAGTTAGCACGCTCATGCAAACCGATGCGGAGAAAATCGAGGTCTATCAGACGATATTGAAATACTTCCCCGATTCCGAGACGGCGAAGAACAACTTGGCTGTGCTCTACCTGCGCACCGGCAACGAGGATGCCGCACGCAGCATGCTCCGCCAGTTGCCCGGACGCTATCCCGACATCGAAGGCAAACGGTTAAAGGTGGAGGGCGCAGAATGATGAAGAAAGCGTTTGCATACCTGCTGTCCGCACTGGCCGTGGGGCTGGTGCTTACCTCCTGCATCCGCGACGAGATAGCGGAGTGTCCGCCCATGCGCATCACGCTGGCAGTGAAAGACAAGAACTATTTCAACGAGAACAGCGTGGCGGCCAAAGGGCTGATCGAGAAGAAGGCCGACAACCTGCCTTTCCGGGAGTATGTCTCTACCTTATATTATATCGTGCGTGACGAGGCCGGAAACACCGTGGCGGAGCATGCCACCTACGAGGTGACGGGCGATGCCAACGAGGAGGTGATAGATATGCCGATTGATCTGCCCTACGGCAAATACCACGTCACGGTATGGGGAAACCTGAAAAGCGAGGAACCGTTAGGCGATGACCTCACAGCCGCCGAGCTGGAGCACGCTGACGCAGCGAGCCGGGATGTCTATCTGGCGGATGCCGAGGTGGAATACGCCTTGGGGTCGGAGCATCACACCGTGGAGCTGGAGCGCACCAAAGGCCACCTTATCATCGTGGCGGAGAACCTGCCGGACTATATCGACCTCTCCGATAAAACGATATGCGACGTGTATAGCTTCGTTGCCACCGGTCTCAAATACGACCGCCTGACGGATCTGACCAGCCGTACCCATTGGACGGAGAAGAACCATATCACGACCCATACGCTGACCGGTCCCTCGAAAGGCTTCGAGAAATCCACGCTCAAGGTGGCGTTCCACGATGCCGACAACGCACCGGCTTCGCCCATGGCTCGTGCCAACAGCAGCCTGCTGCCGGAGGATATCCGCATCACGATGGGACGAAACGAGATTACAGTGGTGAAGTATGTCTATATGAAGGAAGACGACCCAGATCCAGATCCAGATCCAGATCCAGAGCCTGATCCAGATCCAGAGCCCGATCCAGAGCCCGATCCAGATCCAAAGCCGGAACCGGGTGGCAAGTTTGACATCTATGTACTGGTGAACGACAACTGGGAAGAAATACACGGACTGATCGTAGAAGAATAAAAACAGAGTTTAATCAAATAATTGTTTAATTTAATTTTCAACAAAATGAAAAAGTATCTATGTATGGCAGCGGCAGGTATGCTCCTGTTCTCTGCATGTAGTAACGAAGATGATGTTATCAACAACGGTAACTCATCTGCTGACTTCGAAGGGCAGGAACTCATTATGAAGGTAGTTAACACTGGCGATGGTTTGACAACTCGTGCTGCACGTCCTTTGTATAGCTCTGAAGCTGGTCAGAAAATCGACAAAGTGAAGCTGGCTATCTTCAAACTGAATGGTCTGGCTATTGAAAGTTGTGTTTTCGAAAAAACATTCGATGACTGGCAAAATAATGGTCAGAATTATGGAGGTGACCCCGATAATAAATCTGATCATGGCAAGTACGCTTCTTTGAACCTGAAGAAAGAAATTAATCCTGATGAACCGACAAACAAAGGTCTTGCTCCGGGTGATTACATGGTGTATGCGGTAGGTTATAACTCAGTAAGTTCAGTTTATACCTATGATCCGGGACTGACAAACATTGTGAAAGACTGGGGCGAGGCTGCAAAATTTAAATCAATTAAGGCTAGCACCAATGGTGATGCAGAGGAAATCTTCGCAGGTAGCATTGCTAAGATTACGGTAGGTAATGATAGAAATTTTACTATTGTAACAGATAAACCTGATAACAACATCCTATATTTGCATCGCCAGGTAGCAGGTGCTTTCGGTTATTTCATGAATATCCCAGCTGTAGGTCCTGACGGAACAAAAGCAACTCACTTGCGTTTGGTTGCTGCTAATAAGAATATGGCTGTTAATATGACCAAGTTCAATACAGATTTCAGAGTAAGTGACAACAACGTGAAATACGTTGTCAATGGTGAAACTCCTGGAACTAGTGATGCTAAATTTAAAGGAGGTTCAGAAGGCTTCGTCGTTTATAATATCAAATTGGAGGATTGGTTTACAGCTGGCGATTCAAATAATGATGGTGTATTGGGTAAAGGCGATACTTGGGCTATTCCTCAAACTATAAAAGACAAGGGAGAATTTGATGCCATTCAAGGAACTGTCTTCGCCGGTGAGTTCGTAATTCCTTTCGCAAACAAGAATGCAAAGACCTTTGAGTTACAACTAGTATCAGGAGAAGATAAGACTGCGACAATCCTTAGAACTTGGACTGTAAACTTGAAAACAAAACAAACTGGTGTTGTTGGTCTTGAAAATGACACTGAGATTGCAAATGAATCTGTATCTTCTTACAGTATTGTTCGTAACCACCTTTACACTATCGGTAGAAAAGACGTTGCTAATCCAACAGATCCAACAGATCCAACAGATCCTGAGAATCCTGAAGATTTGAGCAAGGGACAGATTCTGACTCTTCGTGTAAACGATAACTGGGAAGTAATCAATCAGTTAGACATTGAGCCGGAAATCTAATCTCCCCCTCATGTAACCTCATTTATGAACCCTGTTTCATAAATCTAATATAATCCGGAAGTTTCCAAGGGCCGAGCCCCCGGAGGCCTCCGGATTATTTGCATAATGTGAACGCACAATCATATTTTTACTATTCATCTCAAAAACAACAATCACCATGAGTATCTTCCTGAAACCCGTGCAACGCCGCAACCCGGTAAAGCCGAAAGACCCTATGAAGTGGTATCCCGTGCAATACACCACCAAGCTGGTGGGCGAGAGCGAAGTGGCAGAAATGATTGCCGACGATACTACTCTCAATCCTATGGAAGCGCAAATGGCTATCCGCCAGCTGCGCAAGGTGGTGCAACGTCTCCTGCTCGACGGCAAAAGCGTGAAGTTGGGCAACTGGGGAACCTTTAACGTCACCCTCAGCACCGAGGGAGCCGACACAAAAGAAGCCCTCTCTGCCCGCAACGTGAAGACGGTGAACATCAACTTCCAGCCCGGCGACGAGCTGAAAACCGCCATGCAGAAGGCCGACTTCGTATGGCTCAACAAAATCGTGGAAGGCAGCACCTCCACCGACTCCGAAAGTCCCGACGAGATCGATGAAGGCGACGATCGCCCCGTCATCGAATAACGCTGTCGGCTCCATTAGACATCCGATTGCCCGCCCCGTTCCGGCTGTTTGCTCAACCCCTTTCCGTGAGTCGGGCAACTCAAATCAGCGAGTCGGGCAACTCAGAACTGCGAGTCGGGCGACTCACGACAACCGTTCGGGCAACCCGGCAGAAGCCGCCCGTCCCGAACAGAAAAAAAACAAATCGCTCTTTGACATCTTGGAACATGACGGAAAACAATCTTTGCAAGGAGGGGAAAAAGAAACAGAGAATGAGGTGTTATGAACTTTCAAAGCGTATGTTGAAGGATTAGCATAGTTCTTCCCCACATAAGATACGATTCATAGAAAGAAGTTTTCCGTTCCCCTCGTTGCGCCCAAAGAAAGGCGCAGCGAGGGGAATGGTCCGTTTATACCCGTACCGTTCCAAGGATGGCTTGAAGAAGCGACAAGACATAGGATTGACAACAGATATAACGACGATATAAATATAAAAAGTAAAATAATAAACAGGAATGAAAAGATTGAAACTAAGGGCAATGGCCTTGTCGCTATTGCTGGCAATCGGAATGAATGTCATGGCGGGAGAAATCGTGGTCGAGAATCCACGTTTCCCTCGCAAAGCGTTAATTGCGCCCGACTGCATGATCAACACGATGATTAACGTCGTGGACGTGGCTTCGGGCACGAATGAGATGAACAACCTCTTGGATGAGAATCTGGACAATTTTGCTACCTTGGCGGGATTGGCCAAAGTGGGTGTGCTCTCTGACCCCATTGTCAGTGTAAAAGACCTGAAACATACCTATCCGGCAGGGACAAAGGCGGGGTTTTGCGTGGTGAATGAATCCGGCAATCTTCTCAAAGTGGATCTTTTAGGAAATGTAAAAGTCTATTTCTATCTTGACGGGCAACTCCAAGAGGGTGTAACCGTAGAGCAGTCAGACAAAGAATTATTGTCGCTCAGCTTGATACAAATGGGTGCAAGCGATGCAACGCTTTCACTTACTGCCCAATCAACAAAGCCTTTCGACGAGATTGGTTTGTTTGTGGAAGGTGTCGATGTAAGTGCCCTTAGTGCCACAAAGGTGAAATATGCTTTTGTGGGAGATGAAAGGAAGAAAACGCTGACTACAAACAATTTTGACGGTATTCAAGTAGATGCAGGATTATTTACTAAAGATAATGCAATTGATACAATCCTAACCAACACATGTTCATTTGCTACAAGAGGGATCTTAGTTAAAGAAAGCTATATAACTCTCTCTGAATTTGGAAATTTCCCGAAAGGAACAAGAGTGGGTTTTAAGTTTAAATCAGAGACCTTACTATCTCTGAATATTGCAAAATCTATGAAATTTAAATTAATTGACGGTAGTAGTAGTCAAGAAACAATCGTCAATGGAGATTTATTAAAAGTAGGTCTTATAGGAACAACTGATTATGATATATCTATCCAAGCTGAGCGAAAATTTAATAAAGTAGAACTTATCATTGATCATGGATTATTAGGTGGATTGTTGGATATATCTAAACTCTCCTTCTGCTATGGCTATATCGAAGAAGAGCCAGAGGTGCCCCACCACCACGATCTGAACCTCAGCATGAATCCTGTGATTTGCCCGGAAGAGACGGAATACCAACTCCAACCCTCTGACGGAAGCGTCACTTGGACTTTGGAAAACAAGCCTGCGGGCGATAATTCCGTACAGGTTTCCTCTACCGGCAAAGTAACCAATATGACTCCCGGTGTGACAGGCGAATATGTTTTCAAAGCTACGGCGAGTGACGGATGTTCAGGAACCGTTACCCTTACCAAAGGTATTCAACAGTCTGTCAATCCTGAATGCAACAAGCCGATTGCGGACGAAATGGAACTTGCCGGCAACATTCATGACTCAAGTGGCTCGTTGATAAGCATCTCTGATTTGAAAAATCCGAATAATATCATAGATCAGGATATGAGCACCTATGCCGAATATGTTGGTGGATTGTCTTTAGCCAATAACATGCAAATCATCGGCGTGAAAAAGAAAACAGCCGAACCGATGTGGACAAGCGGCACAAACGGAAAACGTGTCGGCTTCGTGGTGGAAATGAACAGTGGAGTGTTGGGACTCAATGCCTTGGAATACTATAAGATTCGTTTGTACAGCAACAAGACGCAGCAGTATGTGCACGAAGCAGTGGTTAGCCGTTGGAACACCGTTTCGGCCGGACTGATTGGCAACAATCAGGTGCAAAAGGTACGCCTTAGTGTGGAAGTGCCTGCCAATAAAGAGTTTGACGAGATTACGTTATGGAAATCCGGCGTATTGGATTTGCAGCTCAATGCCTTGCGCATTTATGGAGCTTTTATGAACGATGCCGGTAGTTATTGCTATACCGACGATCCGTTGGGATGCGGCAGTACGATTATCTCCACGGAGACAACCGGAGCCTCTATCAATTACGACGAGACCGGCTTCACCGGACTTGCAGGAGCAGCTACTTTTATCAAAGATTTGCAGCGTCTGATTGATGACAATCGGGATTCTTACACTTATTCGGACGGAATCAAGGTGGGAGCTGCCGTGAAATATGCCGTCAAGCTGGGCCGTACGTTCGGTAAGAACCAGCAGATCGGCATTATTATGGACAAAGAAACCTATCTCGCCAATTTGGACGTAATCAATAGTTGGACAATGAAAACCTATTACCGAGGCACAGAGACCGGTGACGAGAAGAAAGGCTGGAGCGTGTTGGGACTGGATGCCATAGGTTATGGCGATAAGATTTACCTGTTGCTGAACCCCACAAAATCTTTCGACGAGGTAAGGATACAAACGGGTACACTGGTTGAAGCTCTAAGCGGCCTTAAACTTTACGGTCTGTTTGTCCGTAACGATGCCGACGGCGATGGTATCCCCGATTGTGAGGACGAGAACAGCTGCGGACCCGATGTGCCCGTTGTGCCGGGCGACATTGATTTCTCGCTCTCTGCCGAGCATCTTTGCCAGCAGGACAAACAGACTGTTACCATCAAAGGCACAGCCGGTAGTATTTACAAGATCTCATGCCCCGTGCAGGGTTTCAATAACATAGAGGTATCAGCAGGTGACAACGGGCAATGCACTTGGAGCGGCACGATGCCGAATGCGGGACATAATCTCACTTTAACCGTTACGACACAAGACGGTACAAAAAGCGCATCCAAAACGTTCACGGTACATCCGCTTCAAACGAAATGGAATGGTAGTGTAGATAACGATTGGAACAATTGGGACAACTGGACGGAAGGTTCACCGTTAGCTTGTTCGAATGTGATCATTCCGGCTGACTGTACGCACTATCCGGTCTTGACAGACGCATCGGAGAACCTTTGTAATCTTATCCATTTCGAGATGGGTGCCGAAGTGGTGAATACCCACTTACTGACCTATAAGCAAGCCTCTGTCGATATGACACTCGATGCGGACCGTTACTACATGCTTTCCGCCCCCTTGCATGGGATGGTAACGGGCGATATGTTTATCCCGAGAGGAGGAAACCCAGCGGTATTTACCGAAGCAAATGCCAACAACGCTCCCCAGAACCGTTTCAACCCACGCGTCTATCAACGCTTGTGGGCGACCAACGCTAAAGGAAAGCCTATATCAGGCAGTCTGATAGAGGTAGCTCCTGATGAAACCCGCTGGACACCACCGTTCAACGCCTTGGCAGAAAAGTATGAGCCGGGCGAAGGTTTCTCGATGAAGGCTGCTAAGGGCACGGCAAGCCAATCGCTTACCTTCCGTTTCCCGAAGACCCATACTGAATATGAATATGTGACGGATCAAAACCAACCGACCGGCATCAAGGAGACAATCAACCGCGATAACGTTGGCCGCTTCATTTGTGAGAATGAAAAAGAAACGGTGGATTTCCCCTTTACCGTTGCGCTCTCCAACAAAGAGGCAGGAACCACCTTCTTGGCGGGAAATCCCTTTATGGCGCATATCGATATTGAGAAATTCATGACCGCAAACAAAATCACTTCTGTCAAGGTGTACGATGGCAACAACGCCAACTCACAGATATTGGTCGATGGCCAACTGGTCAGCAATGGAGCGGACTATACGCATATCGCTCCGATGCAATCGGTCTTCGTGACGGTGGCAAACGATGCCCAAACTTTGGATGTCACTTACACGGCTGATATGCTGGCTTCGGCTCCGGGATCTTTGCTGAAGAGCCATCGATTGGCAACCGAAAACCATTCGGACTTGAACCTGAGCGCAACTGCCGGCAAGCACGTTGCCAACACCTTGGTACGTCTCTCTCCGGTAGCTTCGAAAGCCTACGTTCCGGGTGAGGATGCCGAACTGCTGGTCGATAACGAGGTGCGCCCGGCCATCGCCCTGTTCAGCGTGGCTGGCGGCAAATCGCTCGACATCCAACAGTTGGATGGGGCAGACAGAATCCCCTTGGGCTTCTACCTACAAACACCGGAAACGGTTTCCCTGACCATACGGAAAAGCGGAAGCGGAGAATGGGACGGATGGTATCTTTCGGATATCCAGCTTCAGAAGAGCTACCCGCTGGAAGCAGCCGAGACAGTGATTCCGCTGGGTGTGCTCAGCACGAATGTAGGCCGCTTCTTCCTTGTAAAAGGCAATCCTACGGCAAACGAGTCCATCTCTGATGGCGAAATCCAGTGCTATTGCTACCGTGAGGGAACAGACCGCATCGTTGTCCGCTCGACAAACGCTCCGATGAAACGCTGCGAGATCTACTCGGCAAGCGGTACACTCGTAGACCGTGCCAATGGCGAAAGCACGGAATACCGTCTTCGCCCGACCTCCGGTATGAACATCATCAAGGTGTATCCGGAAGGAAAGGAACCCAAGGTATTCAAGGTGTCGTGCTACTAAACACGATGCTGAAGAACAGAATGTAGAATGAAACATAAAAAACAAGCATATGAGTCTGAAATTATCGAACACAATCAAGGGAACGCTTCTCTTCCTGACCTGTCTGGCAACCGCCGGCTGCGGACAGGAAGATATGCCCACGCCCGACGACGGAAGGCCGCAGGTGGTTCTCACCTTCAGTGCCTCGCCGGGCTTGATAACCCGTACCCAGCTACCGGGTCCGGACAATCTGCAACACGTCCAAACGGTGCAGCTCTACATTTTCAACGGAACAGGAAACGATGCCCAGTGTGTAGCCTCCGAAGCGGTGGACTGGGAGGATATTAAAGCTCCTGCAAACGGAGCAAATACAGCCTCTAAGACACACCCGGTGCAGTACAATCAGTTTACGGCGGGACAGCCCTATACCTTTCTTGCCATAGGTATGGACAACTGTTCTGGCGATACTTACGGTCTGCCCGCTGCGGTGCAAGTAGGTCAAACTACGTTAAGCGATGCCAAGGCGGTGCTCGCTTCCGGTAAGAGTCGTAACGACATCGCCGTATCCGAGCTTTTCGGCGGTTCCACCGTGCTCACTCCTGTAGAGAAAGGGCAGATAACAGGCACCATAGACCTCTACCGCCGTGTGGCAGGCGTGATGGGCTGGTTCAAGAACATCCCTAAGCAGGTGAATGGAAAAGATGTGTCCTCCCTGCGGATCGAGCTGTACAAGGCGCAGAACAAGAGTATCTGGCTCACCAAACCCCAATCGGGAGCGGATGTCATCATGGAGCCTATTGCTGAAAACGATGACAATAAGACCTTGGTGCAAATAGACTTGAAAGATACGGATTTCGGACCGGAAACAGTTGTATCCAAAGGCTCGTATGTGCTCCCCATGATTGCACCTTTTGCCACGGCGGATGAAATGACAGAAGCCGGGTATAGCGATGAGAGCATCTACGTAAAAGATTATACCCTCCGGGTAGTCTTGGCAGATGCAGACGGCAAGGTCATACAGGCAAAGCGGGTGAAAAACAAAGATACTAATACCAATGGCGGAACAGAAGGCGGTACCGGTATCATCACCACAAGCGAAGCCTACCGCTTCCCCATCAACGCCAACTGGTTCTACCCGATAGGTACAAAAGATGCGCCGATAGACTGGCCGGAAGAGGGAGAAGATGGCAATATTGTAATCACCGTATCTCCTAACTGGGATTGGAAAGGAAATTTGGAATGGGCAGATTAACGAACAATAAACAACGGAATAACATGAAACGATATTTCTTTTTATGCGGATGCCTGCTGGCCCTGTTCGCTTCTTCGTGCAGCGACGATATAATGGAATCGGGAGGTGCAGGAACAACAACCGGAGAAAACGGTAAATGTATGATAACAATTTCGCTGCCCAGGTCGAACGCACGAACGGGTGAAGTTGTGGGCAATGGTGAAACTAATGCCTCTGGAACATGTGTGGTAGATAAGGGCCTCCTTCTCATTTTTGAGTCGGATGCTCGGAATAATAAGGATTATGCACTCAAAAAAAGTGTGGATCTCAGTTTTGTCAACAAAGATTATAGTACGGAAACAGGATATATTTTTAAGGAGAAGAGATATACGGCAGCGGCTGAATTTGTGCCTGAAAAAGGAAAATTTTATCGGCTTTATGCGTATGCCTATAATTCGAATGGCGTGAAGCCGAATTTTGATTATACCGGCAAGGTGCTTCAGAACCTCAATGAAAAATTAGGACCTGATAGACTTGCTTCCATTGCTGTATCTATACCACCAGAAGTGCCGACCTTCAATGAAAATGTTACGCAGGAAATCTACGGTGGATTTTTGGATGCTTTTGGCGGTACTGAGCCATATCCGCAAGATGGATCTAATGCTTTAATTGACCCGACAAACAACCATTATTTAACTGGAGGTATCACAAACGGTATCATTGTAGGAGATGATGAAGACCAATATACCAGCTACGGCGCAGACATTCGCCGTCAGACAGGACGTCTTGACATCACATTGAGCGAGATGACTTCACAAAATGTGACAAAAGCGACCCTGCTGATAGAGCGATATACGGACAAGGCTCCAATAGGAATGGAAGTTATTCCGGAGATTGGTTATTGCAATCCTTTCGAGAAAGAAATTAACGAAGTGAAGGTAGCGACCGCTACACCTGATACTGATGGGAAGATTCGCCTTTGCGCTGACATGCTGCGTTTTGAGAACTCGTATGTCTATATCGAATTGGAATATGAAGACGGAAAAAAATCCCGTTATTTGGTACGCAGTGCCGACAAGGAAGTACCGGCTGGTCCGGATGCAACGGTAACACAAATCTCAAAGGATTTCAAAATAACCCTACTTGAAAACATCTGGATTTTGATGGAGGGGACTTATGACAATTTAGTGAAGAATAATCTGAAAATAAAAGTAAACTGGGAAGCGGACGTAGAAGGTCCTGACCTGATTGTGCAATAAATTAAAGCGATATGACAATGAAAAAGATATATGACAGCCGAATCCTCTCTGGGTTGCTAATGCTCCTAATGGCTGCATTTTGGACATCCTGCTCGGAAGATACCATAGGAACAGAAACCAACGGGGGCAAGCTATCCTCCGTCACGTTCCATATAGGTGGAATAGAGGGGCTGCGCACCCGTGCGGCAAACGGTATAGAGAACATAGACTTCAGTAAATATGGAGCCAAGCTCTATCTGTTCAAAGATCAAATTAAAGATAGTCAAACCGATCCGGATAATCCTTATCCCAATTTCAAACTTGACAGGGAACCTGTTGAAATTACAGAAGGCTACGTTACGATTGATAATCTTGATAGAACACAGAATAATTACATTTATATCATAGTGGCGTATGAAAAAGCTTATGCGGAGAAAGCCAAAGTAATGTCTTGGAACGCAGATTATTATAATGGCGTAGAACTTGAAGCAGCTAAATCTCTCTATACAACTTGCTACATTGCAGCTCTAGATGAAAATAATTATGCCCCTTATCCCACAGATGGAGAAGATCAGTTTATGATTTACGGAGCCGGAGGCGAAATAGCTTCGCAACTCGATCAATTCGTTCCGGTGGAAGTAGTTCTGACTCGCCAAATGGGAGCCGTAGTTTTCTCCACAGGGGCAGATAATATAAAAAGCATACCGGCAAATTGCACGATAAATACCGACTATTATCATCTGTATTTATCACAGATAATTGAAACACAAAGCGGTACACAAAATCATTGCAGTGATTTTGCAAGTCATAATTCTAATCCGGAAATTTCTATTGAATTTAGTGGAGGTGCTTTTATTAATGAGATAAAAGGCTACATGGTGTATCTGCCATGTACGACAACAAAAGCGTACGAGTCTTATGAAGCTTCGAATATTCCAGACAATGAAAAGATAAACTACAAGGCTGCTGAGCCGGAAGTTACAGGTATGACTTCCATTACAATACAAGAAAAAACGTATTCAACAAGCGAGCTATTTCCCATCTACCCCAATCGCCGCACCATCTTGACGATTGGCGACGGTTCAAAAATCACGGTTTCATTTGGAGATAACCAAGGCAATATAAATCAGGAAGGAGATTGGAATGGCGGTTTATAACAAAAAACAGATTAAAGGCATGAAACATCTATATATACTATTGGCAGGATTGGCATTATGCGGTTCTGCCTTGACCGGTTGTAGTGAAGATTACCTGCTCGGAGAAGAGGGAAATACGGTGAATACCGAAACAGAGGCGGATGTTCCCGAAGGATATGTTCGTGTATCGTTCGTTCCGCAAGAGGCTATGCAGACTCGTGCTGCGGTGGATGGAATCAGCAACTCGATTTATCGGGTACAAACTTTGCTGTATAAAGATAATGCACTGGTAGAAACTAAAACAATCTTGGACGATACCGAAGGAACAGGGCTGGAATGGCCGTATTATGGAGGCACCTATCGGAAAGATTTGGAACGTGGCGGAACATATACCATTGTGTATCTGGGTAACATACCGCAAGAGAAGCTGACCGGCACAGACGATAAGACTACGGCTCGCATCGCTGCTCCCGATAATGACATGTTCCGTGAAACCAATATGTATTATTTCTTTTCTGAGACATTTACTGTGCCAACGGATCAAAATACAACGAGATGGCAAATCCCTGTTATGCTTCGTCGTCTTGCGTCTCGCCACATCATTGGCGGTTACGGCATACCGGAGGACATAGAAGCAGAAGGAAAAGATTATTCGGAGAAATACTACGCAAGTATGCTGGATGAAAATCATTCGTTGGGAATAGGCAAGAAACTGTTCTCCGGCATGACAAGCGAGATGGGTAAAAGTTTCAAGGCATTGCTGATTCGCGACATTGTCTTTCCCAATGCCTATCTGCTTGAAAAGAGTTTTATTAAGTCAGGTAGTGCTTTGGCTACTTGGTGGGAAGCAAACAAGGATAGCTATTGGGAGGTTTATACAAAGGAGAATCCCTATTGGACTCAAGAGTATTTGAGCCAACAATGGAAGCGAGGTGAAGCCTCCAATTGGCATGGAAAGTTCGCCAACGAGACAGGTAAGGAGAAACCAAAAGCTCTGTTCAATTTGTTAAATGCGATAGTCGATGAGAATAACGAATCAATTCTAACTTTTATACTTAATGGGATAAAGGAAAAGGACTATGGATATGTTGATAATGGAATTACCCAAAATCCTGGATCTTATACATCTACACGCCAAGAAATAATGGAAGCCTTACAAAACGGTTTGCAAAATTCAGCATTGGGTGTATGGGATCGTAGCAGTAAAATTAGTTTCACAATAAATAAGATACCGACCTCTTTGGATTTCTCATTAAATGCGGTAGAATCCAGAGAAATGGTTGTTGCTGACCAACCGATCAATGATGCGACAACCAGCGAACCTAATTTCACCTTTTTGCTGTTGGGAACGAAAAGCAGTGACTTTTCGTTTGCCTCTTCAATCGCAATCAGCGGTATCAACACTCCGGAATCCGGCTTTGTGGGACAGGCTCTTACCCCTAACGTTTCAAACTCTTATAGGGTAAAGCCTACAGGTGAATTGGAATGGAATAATACAACCGATAAAAAGGTTGCAGTTTATTTTAGCTATCATTATGTGATGACGCAGTTGATTGAACAACTCAGTCTTAACATACCAGTAACAGAGTGGATTGATGCAAATGGACCACTTTATTATGCCCTCATTCCATTGTATAATATCACTAATGCGAATACATGGCGAATTAATGAACATAACGGGTTATTGACAACCTATAATACAGGAGAACAGACCTGTATCAAATTCTTGATACCCGATTTCAGTTCATCAACCACCCAAAATGTAGAGTGGATAGTGGAAAGCAGTGCAAGTAATAGTAACTAAGTGAAAATGATGCTATTATTAACAATATCATTATATTAAAATTATAGTATAAAGGATTTTAGTATTAACTTAAAACTGTTGAGAAATGAAAAAGATTTGTTTCTTGCTTATGGCTTTCTTCTGTCTGTTTGGTTCCCTGCGGGCGGCAGAAGTTGTGCCCGAAAAATTGACTCCGCTGGTGGGAAAGAACTGTGTCATCAACCAGATAGACAAAAGTCTGGTCGATGCGGTGGGTATGGAATCGGCATTGGCGAACCTGTTGGATTCCAACACGGATAATTATGCCAGTTTAAGCGGATTGGCAGGAATTGATGTCGCATACCACCAGATTATTTCCATCAAGGATATTGCAAACGACTATTCAGGAAAAGATCTGGAAGCCGGGTTTGTAATACAAAGCGTATCGGATGGTACCAATTTACTGACGGCAGATGTGCTGAAAATGTTCGTTGTTGAAACTTATCTTGATGGCGAAAAACAGGAAAGTTCAGTCATGGAAGGCTCAGAAAGTGGTCTGCTGGATCTGAACTTGATAACCATCGCTGCTGATGGAAAGACAAAAGTCTCTATCCGTACTACAAAACCGTTCGATGAAGTGCGTCTGGCTGTAGCCGGTGTGAATGTAGAAGCCTTCAAGCAAATGAGACTTTATTACGCTTTCGTCGGTGCAAATGAATTGAAGCCAATCACCAAGACTTTTCATTATGAAAGCGCATCAGTTCATGGTCATAGAACAAATGGTCTTGCCAGTGAATGGACAAGTGCCATGTGGAATTGGCCGGATCAGAAAGAAAGGTTGGTCGGAAAAAATTCAGAAGCAGATGGTGTAGGATTCGGTCTTATCAGTGGCTTGTTGACAGACCCTCATGTTACCATCAATGCCGGTGAAACTATCCCAGCCAATACAGAAATTGGCTTCATGGTGGAAAGCGGTTCGGTACTTGCCATCGAACTATTCAACAATACGGTGCTGACTACCTATGATGAAAATGATAATGAAGTGGAATCCAAAAAGATTGTCTCTGTATTAGGTTTGTCTGCCTTGAGCGGTGGAAAGAGTACAGTCAGCATGGTAACAACTAAACCTTGCCAGCAGATAAAAATCCAGTTTGGCGGTTTAAATATAGATTTGGGTGGCACGAAGATTTTCTATGCCTTCACACGTAGTGCAGACGTTGAAGTGGAAGATGATTGCGATTTGAAGTTAAGTGCAGATGTAGCCGTTTGTTCTCAATACTCTTACCAGTTGAGCGGAATAGACGGTATCAAATGGAGCATTATAAGTCAACCGGATGGAGCGAATGCTACCGTTTCTTCTACTGGTTTGGTAGAAAATATGACCGTACAAGGTGAATACATCATTCAGGCTGAAAAGGGAAATTGTATGGATCAAGTCATCATCAATAATAAGCCTACAGGTATCTCTTATGAATGTAATCGTCCGATAGTTGGTAATGGTGTAGAACCGTTTACTCCCAAAGGTGGCGGATGCTTGTTGTGTATTTCACCAGACTTAGACCCTGATAAGGCGTTTAATGTTGTGGATGAAGATTTGACCAACTATATTGAATATACCAAAGGCTTGGATTTGTTGAGCAATACAAGCATTTATGGCGTACAAAGCCCGACCATTTATGATGCTTCTGAAGAAAATCCTCGCCGTGTGGGTTTTGTCATGCAGGCTACAGATCAGTTCCTGTCTGCTGATTTGCTGAAGTTCTTTGTCATCAAAACTTATTTGAATGGAGAATTGCAGGAATCATCTCCGGTGGATGAGAATGATGCTGTCACAGCTGATTTAATCGGAAATAAAGACAATCAAATGCGTTTCAGTTTTGTGGCGACCAAACCGTTCAATCAGGTTTCAATTTGGACAGCTGGCGTACTTAGTTTGAATATCAGCAAATACAGAATCTACTACGCCTTTGAAGAACCGGCAACAAGCACATGTTTGAACCAATTTTCTTCAGCAGCTTGTTTGACAATGCTATCGGCAACACAACATGGTGCATCTATAAATTATGGACGTACAGGTTTCGGTGGTGTTGCTAACGTAGGGGCAACGATGCGGAATCTTTGCAATGTGATAGACGGGGATATGACAACCTCTGCATATATTGGGAAAGTAGCAGGAGTGGCGGCCAATACCTCATTGTCTATAAAGACCAATCGTGTTTTTGAACACGGTTATCAAGCCGGCTTTGTGATAAAAGAACAAACATTTGTGGGCAATGTGGATTTGTTACGAGGATTGCGTATCAGAACCTACTTGAATGGTGTTGCAACTGGTGATGAAGACATAGCACCAGAAGTGTTGTCGTTGGACTTGATTGGTGGTTCAGGCAAATCACTGATAACAGTAACACCGACCAAACCTTTTGATGAAATCCAACTGGATATGGGAGGTTTGGTAGATGCATTGGTAGAGTTGCAGGTATTCGGTGCATTTGTTCAATCTGATACAGATGGCGATGGAACCCCCGATTGCTTGGACAAGAATCCGTGCGGAACACAACTTGTTGTTTTGAATGCTGATGTACCCTGTGGCGCTACATATGCTGAGATTGAAATAGCAGGATATGATCCGGAAAAACAGTACACACTGTTTGATGGAAAGAACGAGTATGTTTTTATTGATGGTAAAGCCTCATTTGATATAACTCCTGGATATTACAATTGTACTATCCGTGAAGAAGGAATTGACGTGTACCAGAATCTGATAATAGAAGTACATCCTGATTATACAATTTGGAAAGGAACCAACTCTTCAGATTGGAACGATTGGGATAACTGGAGTAACGGAGTTCCAGGGGCATGTACGAATGTTCTTATTCCTTCCAAAGATTCGATAGACAATTCAAATGGAATTCATTATCCGATTTTGGAGCGAGGAAGAGGTATTTATGAATGTAACGGAATTTATTTGAAACCGGGAGCAGAATTGATAAATCAGAATCTGTTGACCTATAATAAAGCATGGGTGGCATTGAACATTTATCCGGAAAGATCAAATATGGTTTCAATTCCTCTGAAAGAAAGTTTCTCTGGAGATTTCTTTGCCTACAAAAAAAGTGGAAGCAAGGAGCCGTTACAACAGGATTATAAAAATCCGTTGTTGGGAGATACTCTTATAGGAAATGTGAACAGATCTGTCCCCTTTATTATCACTTCTATTTGGGAAGATGGTTGGAAACAGATTCGCACTATATTGGATCACAAAATCAATACCGCAGAGGGCATTGCGGTAAATTCGGTAAAGAATCAATATGTGAATACCTCTGAGCCTTTAGAAATTATATTCGGTAAAGAAGACTCTCTTTATAAAAAGGTTAATAATGCAGGAATAGAGTTGTCCGGAACAATAGTCATTCCACGAGACATGTCTAAAGTTGGAAAATTTACATATGATGCTGATACCCTACAGTCAACAATAACTGGAAAGGCAGAACAAACTCGCTATTTGTTAGGCAATCCGTTTGTGAGCCATTTGAATGTTGCTGCATTCTTAAGCAACTCACACAATAGTTCCGTGCTAAAACCTTTCATAAAGGTTAACAGCAATATAGCAGAAAATTCGGTAGTTGATTACGAAAAATTGACAGAAATCAGTGCTAATGATTTATCTGCTAAAGTAGCTCCTACCCAATCGTTCTTTGTAGAAGCACTTCAGCCGACAAAAGAACTGACAATTGTATTCACTCCGGACATGATGACTACCGGTGATTACATGGAACAGCAACCCGCTCCGCAGACCAAGTCAAAGGCAAGCGGAAGCACCGGCATCAGCCTTTCCAACATCAAGGCTTACGCCAAGGACGGCGAGGCTGTCATCTCGGCAAGCGAAACCATCAGGAGCGTGCAGATTGTTACCGCCGCAGGCCAAGTGCTGGCAAGCAAACAACCGAACAGCACGGAGGTACGCATGCCTCTGGGCCAGGGTATGAATATCGTCAAGGTTCAGACTGAAAACGATGTACAGACATTCAAGTTGATGAACAATTAATAAACCAAGGTGGCCAAGGCGAAGTGGACACAGGAGACTGTTCCGACTGCTTTGGCCCTTTTTTTAATATCGAAAAAAATAACAAGATGAAGAAAAAGCGAATATGGACAGCCGGTCTTTTCGCGCTGTTATTGGCCGCAGGATGCGACAACAGCAGTGAGATCGTCGAGGGACAGGAGCCGGATAAAGGACCGGTGCAGGAGTTCACCCTTATGGTGGAAAGTGACGGTGAATCGTATCTTGACAACAACGTGCCCCAGACACGGCGCACGGCTTCAAGCGCCACACCCAAACAGACCATCGACAAGGTGGCCCTGGTCATCATCCGTGATGACAACTCGGCGGAGGTGGTGTACCACACCACACTGGAAGGGTGGAACGACACGCAAAACATCGTGAGCCGGCCTTATGCCGACGGTTCGAGGCAGGGACGCAAGGCTGTTGTTACCTTAAAAGAAGAAAACCTGCTGGAGGATGGCAAAGACTATCAGGTTTATGCCGTCGGTTACCAAAGCGGCACATACGGAGGGTATGTCCCCTTCAAGGATGTGGAGGTCGGAAAGCCGTTCACGCACACCGAAACCGTTACCGTGCCGGACGGGGGGCTCGCTGATGAAATCTTTGCCGGAAGCCGGATCTTGCACGTGGAGAACGGTGAGATAACGACCGCAGAAAATTCTCCCGCCGGGTAGCCGGACGGGGCGGTCATCCTGCGCCGGCAAGTGGCGGGCATGTTCGGATACTTTACCCGTATCCCGACGGAGATAGGCGGGACGAAGGTAGCCGGCTTGCGTCTGGTATCGACCCGCAGGAACAGGACGGTTATCCTGGGCGGTTTCCGTTCGAATGAAAGTCCCGAAGACTTCAACCTGAAAAATGCGGTAAACGGTATGGCTCCTGATACGGAGTATGATGCACGTCTCTTCGGATCAACCAAAGACGACGCTTTTCTTGTCTATGAGGTGAGGCTGAAAAACTGGTTCCCAGGCAATACCGAGAATCCCGGACTGCCTCTGGATATGAATTCCGACGGTTACCTGGACGGGAAAGACACGAACTGGCAGGTGGATGGGGAAAAATATCCCGACAGCTCCATCAAGTTGCAGAAAGGTTCGGTATTCGGTGACTGCTTCTGGGTGGCATCGGCTGTTGAACCTAACAATGCTGCAAACGATGCCTCCACCCTTCAGATGCAGCTACTGGACGAGACAGGTCAAGTGTTGAAACACTGGGACGTGTCGCTGCAAGAGAAAGCGGCCTTGCAAGCCACCCGTACCGTCATCACGCTGGACGGGAACGGACGGACAATCCTCTCCACCGAAACCACACCCGAAACGGAGCGTTGCTTCAGCATCGTTCGCAACCGCCTTTATGCAATGGGTACGAAATCACGCAGCCAGAGCCATGACGGGGACGAACCCATTGACCTGTCGAAGGCCGACAAACTTGTGGTGGATGTCGAAAACGACTGGGAAAGCTGGGACACGATAGTTATCAGGGAAAAATGACAACGGCATTTTTGGCAAAAAAGTATTATTGACTTGTTTAATTTAAATATGACAATACACATACGATATAAAATCCTATTGGGTTACTTCGTATTAATGGCAGTCATCATCAGCATGGCTGCCATTCTTTTCCATGAACGGAAACGGGTGTGTGAAATCGAGTCGGAAGTGACCACCATTCATCAGGTCCGGCGTGATATCAGTGCCGTACACCATCAAATTACCATTCTTGCCTCTTACGGTGAGTCTGTTATCGGATGGGATGAAGAAGATTCCCGCAAATATCGGGAACGGCGGTTAAAGGTGGACTCTCTGTTGGAACAGATGAAAAGGAACTGCATCGCTTTTGTTAACCCCATGCAACTCGACACGCTCCGCGCTTTATTGAAAAATAAGGAAGAACATCTTTACGGAATCATGCAGGCTGTCAGCGCACAAGATAAAGCCGACAGTCTGTTGCAGAATCATCTGCCAGCCGTGGCAGAACAGGCAATCCGGAACCACACCGTCACCCGCAAGAAAAAAGGCATTGCCGGGTGGTTCGGAAAGAAAGAGACCATACAGGTTCCCCAAGATCCGGGGTCGCTCCGTTCGCTGAACATACAGCTGATCTCCATGCTTGAAGAACGGGAGGACGCGATTGATACCTATACCGACAGACTGCGGCACCGCAATCGGGAATTGAACCGGAAATTGTACACCTTGATTACAACACTGGACAATCAGGCGGAAACCGTATTCCGAAACAGGGAACATCATCTGAAAGAGGCATACGAGCTTTCCACACAGGTTATCACCGGTCTGGTCATAACGGCCATTCTCCTGTTGATCATATCCTACTGGATCATCCAGCGGGATGCGTATGCCAAGGAGGAAAGCCGGAAACGATTGGAAGAAACGATAAGACAGAATGCCGCATTGCTGGATATGCGCAAGAATATCATCCTCACCTTGTCGCACGATATCCGAGCCCCTTTGAACATCATCAGCGGCAACACCGAATTGGCGATGGACACACGGGAGAAGAAACGGCGGAACATTTATCTGAACAATATCGGAATCGTTTGCCGCCATGTGGTACACCTTCTCAACAACCTGCTGGACGTGTACCACCTGAACGAGGCGAGAGAGATACGCAACGATGTCCCGTTCAACCTTCATGGATTGCTGGAACGTACCGCTTCGGGATTCTCGCACGTGGTCAATAACAAGGGTATCCTGTTCGACAGCGATTTCAAGAATACGGAGGTCAGGCTTTATGGGGATGCGGACCGCATAGAACAGATCATAGACAACCTGCTTGCCAATGCCGTCAAGTTCACCGAGTCCGGTACGATCAGCTTCCATGTCCGTTATCACGACGGGAACCTGATTCTGGAAATAAAGGATACCGGTATAGGCATGAGCGAGGAGACGCTTTCACGCATCTTCCGCCCGTTTGAGCGTCAGACCTCCGCCGCCAATGCCGACGGTTATGGTCTGGGGCTGTCCATCACGCAAGGGCTCGTGAACCTGCTTGACGGGACTATCGAGGTGACAAGCTCCATTGACCGTGGAAGCACGTTCCGTGTAACCCTTCCGGTCCCGGAGACAAATGAGCCGGTGGAGAGCGAAAACCCGATACTGCCGCATTTCGAGTACCTTCCCCATAGCGTGCTGGTCATTGATGACGACAGTATGCTCAGGGATGTGATTAAGGAGATGCTGGAACGCAACGGTATAACATGCACGGTATGCTCCTCTGCCAGAGAGGTGGTCAAGGCCATGCGCTGCATGGATTATGACCTGCTCCTTTCCGACATCCAGATGCCCGGAACCAACGGCTTCTCCCTGCTTGCCCTTTTACGCAACTCAAACATCGGCAATTCGCGCACAATACCCGTTGTCGCCATGACCGCACGTGGCGACAAGGATAAAAAAGCCTATCTGGAAGCCGGATTTGCGGACTGCATCTACAAGCCGTTTTTTTCCCCGGAGCTGCTAAGCCTGCTCTCGACCGTAAAGAGATGCCGGGAGGATGAAAACCGGGGGATTGATTTCAGCACGATGCTGGCCGAGGTCAACGACAAGGTAAAGCTGCTATGCTCCTTCATCGAACAGTCGAGACAGGACGCGGAGGAACTCGCTTCGGCAATGAACAACGCAGACCGAAAGAAATTGCGTGAGACCGTACACCGTATGCAGCCGATGTGGGAACTGTTGCAGATGGAAGAGACCTTGTCCGCCTATCGGGTCTTGCTGAAAGACAAAATCGCGGGCGATGATGCCGTACGGGAGCATACACACCAAATAATAGAATGTACCGCCATGCTGATAGCTGAAGCGGAGAACGAAATAAAAAAACTGACAAATGAAACGGAAAATATTGATAGTTGAGGACAATATTGGTTTGTCGCAGATGCAGAAGGACTGGTTTGCGCAGGCGGGTTATGATGCGGTGACGGCCATGAACGAGCCGGTAGCCCGTTCGTTGATACGTAAGACCGCATTCGATTTGATACTTTCGGATGTACGTCTTCCGGAAGGGGACGGAATATCCCTCTTGGAATGGCTCCGCAAGGAAAAGAAGGATATTCCCTTTATCATCACGACCGAATATGTATCGGTCCCGGATGTGGTGCGTACCATCAAATTGGGTGCGATAGACTACCTGCCCAAGCCGGTACGCAAGGAACACCTGCTGGAACTGGCAGAGGATGTATTCCGGCCCATGGTCACGGTACGGAAACTGGAGAAGGTGCTGTTTCATCGGACAAGTCCGAAGATTCTGCAAGTGGAGAAGTTAGCCAGACTGGTTGCCCCGTCGGAAATGTCGGTGATGGTGCTCGGTGCCAACGGTACGGGCAAGGAATCTGTGGCGCAGAGTATCCATCAGGGCAGTGAACGCTGGAACATGCCCTTCGTGGCGGTGAACTGCGGGGCATTGCCCCGTGAACTGGCCGCCTCGCTTCTCTTCGGACACGAGAGAGGGGCGTTTACCGGTGCCGATACCGCCAAGACAGGCTACTTCGATATGGCGAAAGGCGGGACTTTGTTCCTGGATGAGGTAGGGACAATGTCTTACGAGATTCAGTCCATGCTCCTTCGTGTGTTGCAGGAAAATATCTATTCCCCGATAGGCAGCGGCAAGGAACGGGTGGCTGATGTGCGGATTATCGCTGCCACGAACGAGGATCTGCAACAGGCCATCAGGGACGGGCGGTTCAGGGAGGACCTCTACCACCGTTTGAACGAGTTCGAGATCCGCCAGCCCTCGTTGGCCGAATGCGCGGAAGACATCATCCCTTTGGCTGAATTCTTCCGTGAGCGTTACTCAAGGGAATTGAAAAGGGAAACAAGCGGTTTTTCCGATGATGCCAGGCGCAGGATGCTTGCCTACCCGTGGCCGGGCAATGTGCGTGAACTGCAAAACAGGGTGAAACGTTCCGTGCTTGTTTCCGAAGCACCGGTGTTGGAGATGGACGGATTGGACACCGGAATCCATCAGCATGACAATGAGCCGGCTTCCACGTCGGTTATCCAGCCATTGAGAGACGAATCGCTGGAGAAAAAGAATATCATCAATGCCCTTAAAGCCTGCAACGGGCACCGGGAGCAGGCGGCCACGATGCTGAAAATCAATCCGGCAACGCTGTACAGGAAGATGAAAAAATACGGGCTGAATTAAAAATGATGCCCGTCGTTAATGCAAATCTCGCTGAATATGTGTACATTTGCAATTAAATAGAGAAAAAACGGCATACCGTCTGTGAGGCGGTTGCCGATTGTATATGACATAAGACCGCAAGGCGTTTCTAATGGGAATCTGGAAAATTAACATTAACAGGAACTATTGCGTGATTGCTTATGCTATGCCTACGCATAGCGTGCATTCACCTATTCCTGTTAAGGCATTCCAGAGCCTCCATTAGAAGTAGTGTGTTTGCACGCTTCTTTTTTGGAACGGCTTCCGGTCCGGATTTAAAACAGAATTTATATGTCAAAAATCCAAGCGGTAACGGTAATGACACTGGACGGCTTCCTGCCGGAAACCGACAACGTGCTGACGCAATGGGCAATGAACCACAAGAAAGGGTTCGTCCAATGGCGGGAACGCTGCAATGCCCGGATTTTACCTCATTCGATACTGGATCTGCTTTGCGAGAAAGACAGAAAAAGTGATTCCTTTACCTATCTTGCAGAAGTTCATGATGCAGAATCCCTTGAACTTCTTCGGGGACTCTTCCATTACAACCTTGTGGAAGAGTTTATTATTTACCTGTTTCCTTATTCCGCCGGCAAAGGGATTTCCGTACAGGCCATCCTTCCCGTCCGGCAATGGCAGTTGCATAAGGCCGTTGCTTTTCCCAACGGCATCTGCCGCCTGATATACCGTAATCCTTGCAGGATGTAACTTGCATATTGCGAGATTTCTTGCGTCCTGCAAGGCCGTTATTCCATCATTACTTTTCTCCGATAAATTTTATTTCGCTGTATATCAGCGGAATGCCTGTGTCATTCCGTGAAATGCAGGGTCATTGGCACGCCGTTAGCCCTATATCATAATATAACCTGTTGCGCGACAAGGTGTAACCAATCAATTATTTACACTCAAAAGACAGACCGTATTATGATACAGACAGACCGCGAAACCTTCCAGATGATGCTTCATCAGATCATGGAACGGTTCGACAAGATTGAAGACAGGCTGAGCCGAATGAACCGCCAGACCTCGGCCCTCGACGGCGACAAGCTGCTAGACAACCAGGACATGTGCGAGCTGCTCGGCATCACCAAGCGCACCCTCGCACGGTACCGCCAGAAGAAGCTCGTGACTTATTACATGATAGACGGGCGTACCTATTACAAATCCTCCGAGGTAGAGGCATTCCTCAACCAGAAAGGAAAGCGTATGCCCGCGAGACTGAAAAAACAGATGGAAATTTAATTAAACTGAAAAGAATATGGAACTTGTATGTATTGACAAACAGACTTTTGAAGAACTGCGTGTCCGCTTCTGCGAATTTGAGGAACGGGTGACGCACGTATGCCGTCCGGTTGAGGATCTCGGTCTGAAGAACTGGCTGGACAACCAGGAAGTGTGCGATGTGCTCCGCATCAACAAAAAGACCCTTCAGGCGTACCGGGCCAAAGGGCTACTGCCTTTCAGCCGTATCAAGAACAAGCTCTTCTATAAGCCGGAAGATATACAGAGATTGTTGGAATTGAGTTATCACCCTTTAATAAAGAGCAAATTATGAGCTATCATTTTATTGACAAGAAAGACCCGCGCATAGATGTTATGTTCCAGGGGCTGAAGAAAATGGAGAAGATGCTTTCAGCGATGGAGGATATGCCGAGATCTCTTTTCAACGGTGAACGTTTCCTTACGGACGAGGAACTTTCCAAAGTCCTGCGGGTAAGCAGGCGCACATTGCAGGAATACCGTACATTCGGTGTGATCCCTTACTACATGGTTCAGGGAAAGGCTCTTTACAAAGAGTCCGATATCATGAAGATTCTGGACGATGCCTACAAACGGTGCCGGGAAGAGCAACGCTGGGTATAGCCCTTCCTCACTAACCAAGCACGGAGAAACAGCCTGCGCTTCGTTCAGGCCGCTTCTACGTTTTCCGTTTCAGGCGGTCGTTGATTTCTTTGTCTGCTTTTTCTTCACCGTGAAATCCTCTTCACAAAGGTCAATCCTGTTTCCGAAACCTGTGGCCCTCAACCGTTTCATATCCTCATCCACTTTCGTGTCCGTAACCTGCGCGTAAATCTGCGTGGTGGAAATGGAGGTATGTCCCATCATGCGGCTTACCGTCTCTATCGGAACACCGAGCGAAAGAGTGATGTGGGTTCCGTAATTATGCCGGGCCTGGTGGAAGGTCAAATCAAATCCATATACCCGACCTAATTCTTTCGTCAGCTGGATAAAATATCTGCGGGTATAAATATTGAAAACTCTGTCCCCGGTTCTTAGGTTGCGGTATTTCTCTATGATTTGGAGTGGAATATCCAACAGGCGGACAGAGGAAAGCGTGTCGGTCTTTTGCCGGTGGATATGAATCCACCATATGCCATCCTTCGCCTGCGTAATATCATTTACTGACAGCTTCTTCAAATCCGCATATGCCAGTCCGGTGAACGTCGAAAAGATGAACATATCCCGTACGAATTGTAGTTGCGGCTTCTCCACCGGCGTAGTCATCAATGTCTTGAGATCCTCCAGTTTCATGTGGCGGCTCTTCCTTTTGGGCAGTTCGGGATGCAGGCGGCAATATGGATCGCGGCGCAATGTGCCTTGGCTGACCGCACGCATCGTGAGTTTCTTCAAGCGGTACAGGTGCTCATGCACGCTTTTGGGTTTCAGGTTGCGGACTGTACGCAGGAATACCTCGAAATCGTCATAAAACACCCGGTCAAGGCTTCGTAACGTTACATCCTCCACACCTCTCTTTTCCCGGACGAAAGCGGAAAGATGCTTGTAGGAACGCAGATAGGAGTCGTATGTCTCCTGTATGCGGTCTATCCCGACACGTTTCTTGAATTCCTCATTATGCTCCCTGAAGAGAGCCAGCAGGGTAAGCGGTTTCTGTCCGATACCCTTGACTGCATTCTTGACCAGTTCCGCCGTGATGAAACCCAGGCTGTTCTTTATCCGCTCATAATGTCCGGCAATCTCGCTTGTCAGGTCATTTATGGCGCGGTTTACTGTAACGGCATTCTCGCTTCTTCCGTCAGCACGCCCTTTCTCTGGATTCCAGATGGCAGGATTGACCGAAACCTTGGTTCCTATCTGTGCCCATTCTGCATCAATGCTCACCTTGCACAATAGCTGGCACATCCCGTCCTTGCGCACTTTCGTACGGTTAATATAAAACAGCACGGCAAAAGTGCTGCGCCGTTTAGTGTTCTGTTTTTCAATATTCTTTTCCATATAATTGTTTTCAAGTGGTTATTAAATGATGACGGAGAAACACTCTGAAATTTTCCGGTTCAAGGCCTTTGTATCGGCATCTATCTTGTCATCGGTCACTTTCGCGTAAATCTGTGTCGTTTCTATCTGGCTATGTCCGAGCATCTTGCTGACCGTTTCAAGAGGAACTCCGTGGGAGAGCGTGATTTCCGTTGCGTATGTATGCCGGGCGGTGTGGAAGACCAGCGGACGGTCTATATGGCAGATCTTGGCAATCTCTTTCAAGTAAAGGTTCAGCATGGAATTGCAATACACCGGCAGTAACTTGTCACTGGGAGCTGTGTCGCCATACTTCTTCAGAATCTGCAACGGCAAGTCCAGCAGCGGAATCTCAAATTCTATCTTGGTCTTCTGTCTGGCACTTTTAATCCACCATGTCCCATCCTCCGCAAGGCATAGGTTATCCCTAGTCAACAGGCGCATATCTCCGTATGAAATGCCGGTGAAGCAGGAAAACAGAAACAAATCACGGACATGATAGAGAGTCTGCCTGTGAAGCGGGGTGGTCATAATCCTGTGTAACTCTTCTGCCGTGAGATATTTCTGTACGGCTTTGGGACGCACCGGCTCATATCCCAAAAACGGGCTGGCGGTAATGATGCCGTCAGCGATGGCCTCACCGACAATCGTTTTCAGCTGTACGGTCAGATTGATAATCGTTCCGGGAGCGAGATTACGTTCAGTCCGAAGGTGCAAATCATACTTGTCGATGAAAGAGCGGTCCAACGCGGAAAACGGAATATCCGACAGTTTGTATTGCACCTGCAAGAATCTTTCGATATGGTTGTAGGCATTGCGATAGGCCCGCAGGCTTCCTATTGTGCGGTTTACTCCCACACGCTTTTCAAAATTGCAGATGAATCGTTTGAAATACCCCAAAAGCGTTTCCTGCCCGCTGGCCATTCCAAGCAGTACACCTTTCACTTCATCGGCTGTCACACCGTCACGAACAGCCGACTGCTCCGTGTAGATATTCAATGCCATCGCACGAATCTCATCCAGACGGTTGTTGATTTCCTTTGCCGCCACGCTCTTGCCAGTTGCACGTCCGGAGGTCCAGCGTGACTGTGGCACTTTCATCTTCACACTGAAAGCCGCCTCGGAATACTTTCCGACATTCAACTTTGCCATTACAGGACAGTTGCCGTCAGCATCCGCCTCGCTCTTTTTCAGGTAGAACGATACCTTTACATTTGCCTGATTCATAACTAATTCCTTTGTTTGCAAAATTATTATATGCAGAGCAAATGAACGGCATGAAAAATATAGCGGAACGAAGAATAAGATACCTTGGCTTGTAAACAGAGCCTATATTTTTTTCCAATACGGAAAAATATGACTAAGTTTGCATCAACAGACATAGCAAAAACTGCGTTCTTTACTATGGTAAACAGGATATAGAACGAGATGCGGGAGCAATTTCCAAACCTCTTTTTCAATCCTGAAAAAGGCAACGGATAGGTAGCGATTCGTTATCCTAACTCCCCCCAAAAACGGTCAAAAGCCATAAATGGAAGAATCTGGTACAAAACCACATATCCCTTTCGGTTTCAAACACTTTGCATTATTTTCTCCAAAGCCATCCGTATGTGAGCGAGTTTCCTTATCTTTGCGCCTTGATGATACATATTCTTGAGTCTGAAAATTAAATATTTATGTTATTTAATTCCATAGAGTTCCTTATATTCCTGCCATTGGTTTTCTTTGGTTACTGGTTTGCTTTCAAGTCTTTGCGGTGGCAAAATCTATTTGTGGTAGCTGTTAGTTACCTGTTCTACGGATGGTGGGACTGGCGCTTTTTGCTGCTGATCCTGTTTACGTCGTTATGCAGTTACTTGAGTGGAGTCTATTTGGAGAAATGCGCTGGCAACCGGTCGGTCCAAAAGTGGATAAGTGCCGGCAATATTTTACTGAACCTTTCGATCTTGGGTGTGTTTAAGTACTTTGATTTTTTTACCGAGAATTTGGTAAATGTCCTTCACCTATTGGGCTGGGATGCCGATTACGTGACGTTGAATATCTTACTCCCTGTCGGGATCAGCTTTTATACGTTTCAGGCTTTGAGCTATACGATTGATGTTTACCAAGGTAAAATCAAGGCGACTCATGATATCGTGGCATTCTTCGCTTATATCAGTTTCTTCCCCCAATTAGTGGCGGGCCCGATAGAACGGGCTACTCATTTGTTGCCTCAGTTTCTCCGGCCTCGTAATTTCGATTGTGATCTGGCGTTGGATGGTATACGCCAGATGCTTTGGGGATTTTTCAAGAAAGTGGTGGTTGCCGATAACTGCGCTTTGTTCGTGAACGGTGTGTTTGAGAATTACCAGACGTTGGATGGGAGTACCTTGTTTCTGGGGGCTTTCTTCTTTACGATACAGATTTACGGTGATTTTTCCGGATACTCGGATATAGCGATCGGCTGTGCCCGGTTATTTGGCATAGACCTTATGCAGAACTTTAAGTATCCTTATTTCTCTCGGGATATAGCGGAGTTTTGGCGGCGTTGGCATATATCGTTGACGACTTGGTTCCGGGATTATATCTATATACCGCTAGGGGGAAGCCGGGCAGGGAAATGGAAGAGCTTCCGGAATACCCTTGTTATTTTCTTGGTAAGTGGGTTCTGGCACGGGGCTAACTGGACGTTTGTGGCATGGGGAGCGTATCATGCATTGTTGTTTCTGCCATTGTTATTGTTGGGTCAAAATAGGAGGTATAGAGATTCCGTGGCGGAAAACAGTTTCCTTCCCTCTGTGAAGGAATTGACACAGATGGGAGTTACGTTTCTACTGGTCTTATTGGGATGGATTCTGTTCCGGTCGGAAGATATATCTCAAGCGGCTGTGTACCTCGAGCGGATGTTCAATGCCTCATTATTCTCGGCTCCTCAACTTGTGGGCTTGGGATTCGGGCAACTCCTGCTGAAGAAATGTTTCTTTTTCACGGCTCTTATGTTCATTGTGGAATGGATCGGCCGAAAACAAGCGCATGGGTTGATGATAGAGGACCTGAGCCTTCCGGTTCGGTATGTTATCTATACGGTATTGCTGATTATCATCTATGGTTTCGACGCCAGTAATCCACAAGGTTTCATTTATTTTCAATTCTGATAAGTATGAGAAGGTTCTTTATAGCTATATTCCGGTATTTAGGGGTGGTAGGATGTTTAGGGTTGCTTAGTTGTCTGTTGATCCGCTCCTATTTTCATATAAGCGTACCCAGCCTCAAGAGTGATCCGGAAGTAGAGGTATTGATTTTGGGAGATTCCCATCCTTTACATTCGATATCCGCCGATATGCTGGGGAAATCGAGGAATGACGCTAAATCCAGTGAGAATTATTTCAATACCTATATCGATTTATGCTTGAAAGCGCCTTACCTTCCCCATTTGAAAACCGTGATATTGGGGTTTGGTTATCACACGTTTACCGTGGTCGATGATTCCTATCAGGATGAGTTTCCTGCCTATATGTCTATTTATCCCCATCTGAAGGAGCGGGAGGATTTGCGACCCTTGGTACAGGAGGCTGTTTCGCCGGTAACCCGTAAGGAGGTCATGTATTCGTATGAGTTTGGCGTTCCGTTCAAGAATTGCGTAGCTGAGATTAAAAGGAATGTGATCGAGCGTATTTTCACGGGGGCGACCGGGGGAACACTAGACGTTATTATCGATCGTCATTACTATGATGATAAGGGTGCTTATTTATTGCCATCCTCATTTCAACAAGAGATGTTGGGGCGAATCGTAGAGGAATGTAAGAAGCGGGATCTGTCTCTTATTTTGTACAATGCCCCTGTTTCCACGGAATATATGGAACGGGTTCCTTCGAGTTATCGAGAATTGACGGATTCTTTGGCTCGGGAATATGTGGATGATAAAACGGTCTTTTATTTAAATTATACGGCTGTATCGCTACCTGATTCTTGCTATAGGGACGCTGATCATTTGAATGAAATCGGTATCCATAGATTTACCCCGTTGTTAAAAGATACCTTGACTTGTTTGGGGGTAATTTCGGAATAGTTTTCGTATATTTGTAGAATAAACGATCGAATTAAATATACCACATGAAAGGAAACCCGCTTTATATCCTGCTTTGGCTATCCCTTATTCTTTGCTTTGCCTGTTCACCCGGTAAAAAAGAAAAGAAATATGTCATCGGTGTATCTCAATGCTCGATGACGGATATTTGGCGTCAATCCATGATACGTGATATGGAAGTAGAGGCTTTAAATCATCCGGAGATCGAGTTGGTCGTAATGGATGCTAGTCAGGATAATGATACTCAGATCAGCCAGATAAAAGGTTTTATCAAGAAAAAGGTGGATTTGCTGATTATATCGTCGAATGAGACCGAGCCTGTTACGCCTGTCGCTGTTGAGGCGTACAGGGCTGGTATTCCCACTATCATATTGGACCGGAAAATTAATAGCGATGAATATACGACGTATATTGGAGCGGATAATTACGAGATCGGTCGCTCGATCGGAATGTACATCAGCTCCTTGATCAAGGGGGAGACAACGATTTTAGAGATATGGGGACGGAGAGGCTCTTCCTCCGCTACAGAAAGACATCAAGGTTTTGTCGATGCGATGTCTATTGATCCGAATGTGAAAATCCGGGAGTTGGATGGGTATTGGTACAGGAAGAATGCCTATGAGGAAGTCTTGAAGCTGGATTCCATAGAGGATGTCGATATCGTTTTCGCTCATAATGATATGATGGCCTTAGGGGCCCGTGAGGCGATTGAGGAGCGAGATTCGTCGCTGGTGGGGCACGTGGAATTTATAGGCGTGGATGGACTCTTGGGAGGAGGCTTAGGCGTGGAGGCGGTTGCGCAGGGTAAGTTGGATGCCTCTTTTTATTATCCGACAGGTGGTGGGGTGGCTATTAAGGTAGCATGGCAGATCTTAAGCGGACAAGCTTATACGAAAAAGTATGCATTAAGCACCGCTATGATCGATAAGACCAACGCCGGTACCCTTTATTTACAATCAGACCGGTTGGTAGAATATCAACGCCAGATCGAGAAACAGCGTGCGAATTTGTCGCAATTGCTCTCGAAATATAACTTTCTTTATAGTTCCTTGATTATTATCTTGATATTGGCGCTTTTGTTGGGTGGTTCCGCTATTTACACGGTTTATATTAATCGTAAAGTGCGCCAGAAGAATCATTTGTTGAATGAGAAAAATCGTTTGGTACAACAACAGAAAGAGGAACTCTCGGTAGCGAACCAGCGTATCGAGCAAGTCACGGCACAAAAATTGCAGTTCTTTACGAATGTATCTCACGAGATAAAGACTCCTTTAACCTTGATTCTCGGGCCTCTGAACAAGATGGCGCAAGATGCCCCGGCAGGCGCTTTCGCGGATGATATCCGCATCGTTAAGAAGAATGCGGAACGCTTGAAACGTGTGATCGACCAATTGCTGGATTTCCGGAAGATAGAGAATAATAAGATGGGATTGCGGGTTACTAAGATGGATTTGGTCTTTTTAATCCAAGAGGTGAAATCTTATTTTAATAATCTGGCCCAGAGTAAGCGAATTGATTATACCTTCCTGCATGAAATGGATTCTCTTTTTGTTTGGGTGGATACGGACAAGATGGAGAAGATATTAACGAACTTGCTCTCGAACGCCTTTAAGTTTACCCCGGAGCAGGGGAAGATTACGATTCGTTTGCGGGAGGAGGAGACGGAGGTTGTCTTATCGGTGGAAGATAATGGAGAGGGTATTCCCCCGGAAAACCTAGCCTCCGTATTCGAGCGCTTTTTTACAAGCGGGCAAAGCTATGCTCCGGGAACGGGTATCGGACTGCATTTGACACGGGAATTTGTCCTTATGCATAAAGGCTCGATCCACGTGGAAAGCGAGCAAGGCGAACGGACAGTGTTTACCGTTCAGATCCCGAAAGGTAAATCTCATTTTGATGAATCTTGTGTCTTTCTGTCGAATGCGACGGAATCGTCCTCTGGTGTAGCGCATTTGGATATATCCCAAGTTCAAGAAACGTTGAATAAGAAATATGATTATACGATCTTGATCGTTGAGGATGATTGGGATATTCGCGCTTATTTACAGCATGAGTTGTCCGGGAATTTTAATGTACTTGTAGCGGAGAATGGTGCCAAGGCCTTGGATATTCTATTGAAGGAAAATGTATCACTGGTCGTCAGTGACGTGATGATGCCGGAGATGAATGGCTTCGAGCTTTGCCGCCGGGTTAAGTCGGATATGGCCCTCAGTCATATCCCGGTAATCTTGCTTACGGCTCTTTCGGATGACAGTCAACGCTTGTATGGATTTGAGGGGGGAGCGGATGAGTATATCCAGAAACCGTTCAATATCGAGATCGTGAAATTACGTATCATTAAATTGTTGGAAGAACGTAATCGTTTGCGGGAGGTTTTCTTGAAAGAGTCTCAATCGCCTGCGGGACTTTCCATCGAGACTAAAGGGAAGGTGGAGAGTCTGGATGATTTGTTTATGCGTAAGTTTATCGCTTTAATAGAGGAGAATTATAGCGATCCCGATTTCAGTATAGAGAAAGGCAGTGAGAAACTGGGTCTGTCTCGTGTGCATTTATATCGAAAGGTGAAGGAGTTGTCCGGGATTACCCCTACGGACTTTTTGCGTAACTATCGTTTGAAAAAGGCATCCGCCCTATTGAAGCAGCGATCCGGAACGATTAGCGAGGTTGCTTATGCCACGGGATTCGGCTCGCCGGCCTATTTCTCCAAATGCTTTAAGGCGGTTTATAATATAACGCCAACCGAGTTTATAGAGTCTTTGTAAGGATGCTGCTAGTACAGATGTTACATGCGGGTAACGTCTGTTATTGTCCCTTGGAAATAAATCTTTTATGTAACTTGTGTGATTTATCTTGTAGCTATAGTTATCGTTGTATTTATAACGATGATATACTTTTGCGGTGTCGATAAGTACGAAAGTTGTTTTTAATAGAAAGACCATGGAACAGGTGACTGAATCAAGACGTAAACCAATTGTCGTTGGGATTGGAGAATTATTATGGGATATGCTTCCTTCCGGGAAAAAGGCTGGGGGTGCCCCGATTAATTTTGTCTATCATGCGTCTTGCCTAGGTGCTGAGGGATATGCTATCAGCGCTGTCGGAGATGATGAGTTGGGTAAAGAGATCGTTGATGAGTTGGATAAGAATCATATCCAGCATTTGATCGAGAAAGTGCCTTACCCGACGGGAACCGTTCAGGTAGAGTTACGAGAAGGTATCCCTACTTATACGATTCATGAGCGAGTGGCTTGGGATCATATATCGCCTACATCCGACGCGATTGATTTGGCGGAGAAAGCGGACGCTATTTGTTTCGGTACATTAGCCCAGCGTTCCCGTCAGTCCCGGGAGACGATACAAGCGATCTCGTCGTTTGCGCCGAAAGACGCTTATCGTTTGCTGGATATCAATCTTCGCCAGCGATACTATGATAAGGAGTTGATCGAGGAGTCTTTGTACTTAGCGAATGTGTTGAAGGTGAATGATGAGGAGTTTAACGTTCTTCGGGACTTATTCGGCTTGAATGGAACTGAGAGGGAAGTGGCTTTATGGTTTATTGAGAAATACGGCCTTCGGATGTTTGTCTTGACTGCGGGGAGCTCCCATAGTACGATTTATACGAGAGAGGAGATCTCTACGTTGCCCACGCCGGAGGTCACGGTGGCGGATACGGTCGGGGCGGGGGATGCTTTTTCGGGGGCTCTAATCATCTCGCTCTTAAAGGGGAAGTCCTTAAGCGAGGCCCATCATTTCGCTGTAAAGACAGCGGCTTTCGTTTGTACGAAAGAAGGTGCGTGGCCTGTTTATGAAGAGTAATTCGTTTATATCATATGTGTTTAGATGTTTTGAGTTTATACAATTTCGAATAGGTATTACGTTTTTAAGGTAAAAAGGTTGTTAGGATATAAGAAGAGAAAGGCAAAAAGAAAAAGATGGTTTTTGTTTTAGGTTAAGTTAGATTAGATTGGTGAAAAGTGGCTCGGCTGTTGAAGTCGGGCTATTTTTATGTCCTTATGTTTCCTTCAAATAGAATGGTCTCGATAACCTGCAAGATTCTTCTTACAGGCTAACGAGACCTTCCGCTTTTATCTTTTCTGATAGCTTACAATTAATAAGCTCTCTCCAATAACCAAGCGTCTTGGAAGTTAGGAGCGTATTTCGCCTTGATGGCATCACGGCTATCGGCGGCGTCCGCTTTATTGTCGAAACTAGCGACGATCACACGCAACATACCTTGCTCGTTCTCGCCCAACACTGCGTTATAGCCATCATTCTGCATACGTTCTTTTAATGCGTAAGCGTTTGTCTTATTCTTGAAACTACCGACAACAACGCTATAACGTTTCAGACGGCTAGCGTCCTCGCCTTGAGCGGCGTTGATTTTTTCCGTACGAGTGGTAGCCGTAGAGGTTCTGGGTTTTGAGACAGGAGCGACCTCAACAACTTCTTCCTCTTGTTCTACAACCTCAACAGGAGCCGTCGACTCTTTTTCTTTGGCCTGTTCGTAAGCAGCCTTGTACGCGCTCTGTTTAGGTTTACATGAGCCGAGTGCTAATACCATACATACAGCGGCTCCAAATAACCAAATCTTATTCATACTGTTCAGTTCTTATAATTAGTAACGCGAAGATATAAATTATATTTAGTACTTTCGCACTCAAATTGTAATATATTATAACGGCATGAATAAATCTATCGGAACAATGATTATGGCAACATCTCTACTGTTAGGTGCTTGCAATCCGGCTACGGATGTGAACGTGAAGGAGACCGGTGATAAGAACCTTATCGGGAAGTCGGACATCCGGATCAAAGACGGTCGCATGACCCCGGAAGCTTTGTGGGCCATGGGACGTATCGGCGGTATGAACGTATCTCCGGACGGGAAAAAAGTGGTGTATACGGTGGCGTATTATAGCGTACCGGAAAACAAGAGCAACCGTGAGGTCTTCGTGATGAACGCTGACGGATCGGATAATAAGCAAATCACGAAAACCGGATTCGCTGAGAACGAGGCCGTATGGATCAAAGGAGGAACCAAGATCGCTTTCTTATGTAACGAGAGTGGTAGCAGCCAGCTTTGGGAAATGAATCCGGATGGGACGGACCGTAAGCGACTTTCCGATTATGATAAGGATATCGAGGGTTTCGCTTTCTCTCCCGATGAGAAAAAGGTCTTGTTTATCTCGCAAGTGAAAACCGTGAATAGTACCGCTGATAAATATCCGGATTTGGATAAGGCGACAGGTGTTATCATTACGGATTTAATGTACAAGCATTGGGATGAGTGGGTGACTACCGCTCCGCATCCTTTTGTCGCCGATTTCGATGGCAAATCGATCAGCAATCCTGTGGATGTAATGGAGGGCGAGTTGTTTGAGAGCCCGATGAAGCCGTTTGGCGGTATCGAGCAATTGGCTTGGAACACTACCTCGGACAAGATTGCCTATACCAGCCGCAAAAAGACGGGTAAAGAATATGCGATCTCTACGAATTCGGATATTTATGTATATGATCTGAATACGAAGCAAACGACCAATATAACGGAAGAGAACAAGGGATATGATACGAATCCCACCTATTCTCCGGACGGAAAGAGTATCGCTTGGCTAAGTATGGAACGTGATGGTTACGAGGCGGATCAAAATCGCTTGATGGTAATGAATCTGGAGACGGGTGAGAAAACATTCGTAAGCAAGGATTTTGACTCCAACGTGGATTCTTATTGCTGGAGCGCTGATTGCAAGCGTATCTATTTCACGGGCGTTTGGCATGGCGAGTCGCAGGTTTATCAGATAGACTTGGCGAATGGCAATAAGATTACCCTGCTGACCGAAGGTATGTACGATTACGCCTCTGTCGCTCTTCTGGGCGATAAGCTGATCGCTCAACGTCATTCCATGAGCATGGGAGACGAGATCTATTCGATCGATTTGACAGGGGATCATACGGTAACTCAACTTACGTTTGAAAACAAACATATTTACGACCAGCTTACGATGGGTAAGGTAGAGGAACGTTGGATGAAGACGACGGATGGCAAGCAGATGCTAACGTGGGTTATCTATCCGCCTCAGTTCGATCCGAATAAGAAGTATCCTACCTTGTTGTTCTGTGAGGGTGGCCCGCAAAGCCCTGTGAGCCAGTTCTGGTCTTACCGTTGGAATTTCCAGATCATGGCGGCTAATGACTATATTATCGTGGCACCGAACCGTCGGGGTCTTCCCGGATTTGGCTTGGAATGGAATGAGGCTGTCAGCGGCGATTATGGCGGACAATGCATGAAAGACTATTTCACCGCTATTGACGAGGTAGCCAAGGAACCGTATGTAAATAAGGATCGCTTGGGTTGTGTAGGCGCCAGCTTCGGTGGATTCTCCGTATATTGGTTGGCAGGTCATCATGATAAACGTTTCAAGGCGTTTATCGCCCACGATGGTATCTTTAATATGGAAATGCAGTATCTGGAAACGGAAGAGATGTGGTTCGCCAATTGGGATATGGGTGGAGCGTACTGGGAAAAGCAAAACGCTACGGCTCAGCGTACATTCGCGAACTCCCCGCATAAGTTCGTGGACAAATGGGATACGCCTATCCTTTGTATCCATGGAGAGAAGGATTACCGGATCTTGGCTAATCAAGGAATGGCAGCGTTTAACGCCGCGGTTCTTCGGGGTGTACCGGCCGAGTTGCTGATTTATCCGGATGAGAACCATTGGGTATTGAAGCCCCAGAATGGCGTTCTATGGCAACGCACATTCTTTGAGTGGTTGGATATGTGGTTGAAGAAATAAAATTTGAAGGCCGTCCCCAAAGTATATAGCTTTGATGGACGGCCTTCTTTTCTCAACGCAATAACAAACTAAGCGATAGTAATATCCTTATCCAAATAAATATCTTGAATTGAATGAAGTAACTCCACGCCGTCTTTCATCGGACGTTGGAACGCCTTTCTTCCGCTAATCAGCCCCATGCCACCCGCACGTTTGTTTATGACAGCGGTGACGACAGCGTCTTTAAGATCTGAGGCGCCATGAGATTCCCCACCGGAGTTGATAAGCCCGACACGTCCCATATAATTATTAGCAACTTGGTAACGGCAGAGGTCGATCGGATGTTCTGTCGTTAACTCTGTGTACATCTTTTGATCGATCTTCCCGAAATTGATAGCGGTGAAACCTCCGTTGTTCTCCGGTAGCTTCTGCTTGATGATATCGGCCTTGATCGTGACGCCAAGGTGATTAGCCTGTCCGGTCAAATCGGCTGCCGCGGAATAGTCGATGCCATCCTTTTTAAAAGAGCTGTTTCGTAAATAGCACCATAATACGGTCGCCATACCTAGTTCATGGGCATACTCGAATGCGTCGGCAATCTCGACTAGCTGACGTCGGCTTTGCTCTGATCCGAAATAGATCGTGGCCCCTACAGCTACGGCGCCCATATTCCATGCTTCCTTCACCGTGCCGAATAAGATTTGATTGTAAGAATTCGGATAAGTAAGAAGCTCATTATGATTTAGTTTTACCAAGAATGGAATCTTATGGGCATATTTTCGTGCGACTGACCCTAGTATGCCGAACGTAGAAGCGACTGCGTTGCAACCACCCTCGATCGCTAATTTTACGATATTCTCCGGATCGAAATAAATGGGGTTTGGAGCGAAGGAAGACCCTGCGGTATGCTCGATATCTTGATCTACCGGGAGGATAGAAACATATCCGGTGTTAGCTAATCTTCCGTGCCCCAACAAGGTTTGCAGACTATTGAGAGTCTGTATGTTTCTATCTGAATTGACCCACACATCGTCCACGCAAGTGGGTGATGGAAGATGAAGCAGCGATTTATCAATAGTCTTACATACGTGATTTAAATAATAATCACTTTTGTCTCCTAATAAACTAATAATCTTAGATGTATCCATATAAATAAATATTTACTTAGTAAACAATCACTGTCAAAAATAAGTTCCATAGTTTTTATCGATTAACACATAGAATTAATCTATCGATGAATTATGGTAGTATCGGATAGTTTAGTTAATTTTGTGCCATACAACCAATAAAAATTTTGCGATATATGAAAAAGAAATGGATTTGCACAGTATGTGGTTATGTACACGAAGGTGATGAGGCTCCTGAGTTCTGCCCTCAATGTAAACAACCGAAAAGCAAATTTAAGGAATTAGTAGAGACAGAAGGTGCGTTGCAGTTCGTTGACGAACATGTACTAGGTGTTGCTAAAGGTGTAGACCCAGTGATTTTGGAAGGTCTGAACGCTCACTTTATGGGAGAATGTACCGAAGTTGGTATGTATTTGGCCATGAGCCGTCAAGCAGACCGTGAGGGTTATCCTGAGGTAGCTGAGGCATTCAAGCGTTACGCTTGGGAAGAGGCTGAGCACGCTGCTAAGTTTGCGGAGCTTCTTGGTGACGTTGTTTGGGATACGAAGACTAACTTGAAAAAGCGTATGGAAGCTGAGGCTGGCGCATGCGAGGACAAGAAACGTATCGCTACATTGGCTAAACAACAGAATTTGGATGCGATCCATGATACCGTACATGAGATGTGCAAAGACGAGGCACGTCATGGCAAAGGATTTGAAGGTTTATATAATCGTTATTTCAAGTAATTTAGAGGTATTAGTTATATGTTTTAAAGAGGGGCGTTCTGTGAAGAATGCCCTTTTTTGTATTTGATAAAGTAATTTTAGCCTTTCAAGAGAATAACGATACTATATTTTATGTACTTTTGTACACGTCAACCACAAGGAAAGATGCCGGAGTGGTCGAACGGGCCGCACTCGAAATGCGGTGAGCGGGTAACCGCTCCCTGGGTTCGAATCCCAGTCTTTCCGCTTGATAACTATAACTTATTCACGCAGAATACTAAATGAAGCATATCGATATTGCGATAATGTTTTATGAAATTTGCGATTTCCCTCATATCGTTTCTTAGTGCTACTTTTTGAGAGGGGATATTTGTGTCCCGTATGATGGAGTATACTTTGTCGAAGTTAAGGATATTGAAGGCGTATTCCTTACAAGCTATGGCGGCTTCGGTAGCATAACCTTTATGCCAGTATTCCGCCCTAAGCAAATAACCGATCTCCGGAACCTGTTGACCATTGAATTCTTGATAGGTGAGACCACATTGACCGATAAGCTCTCCGCTGTCTTTCTCTATCATCCCCCATAAACCAAAACCATCGTTTTGATACCTCCTTAATTGCTTATCAAGCCATTCTTGTACCTCTTTTTTACTGAACGCTCCCTCGTAAGCGTACATTACAATCGGATCTTGTAAAAGCTTACAGATATTATTAAAATCATCTTGTTTTAATTCCCTTAATAGGAGTCGCTTTGTCTCTAATATCATCTCTTTCATACGATATTTCTTTTTGTCTTCTCAAATTGTTGGATGACTAGTTAGAATATATCGCTCAAGGAATACCGGAGTTGATCCATCATCAACGGCACTTCCGCCTCCTCGATTCCCGCTACAAGAAGATCGGGAATATCTTGATTGAACTGCTCTTGGAACTTCGAGAAATCACCGGACTCTTTCTCCACGGCTTTTTTATAAAAAGCAAGCGCTCCCTTGATATTCTGTAATGCCCATTCCGTATGTCCCGCATTCAAGAAATCTTGGGTGTTGGGTTGATTATCCATGATCTTTTTGTAATAATTACGGGCCTGATCGTATTTACCGGTCAAGAAAGAACACCAAGCTATTGGACGCCAAGCCTTCGTACTTTTATTGTCCAGATAATCTACCTTGAAATAATATTTCAGCGCCTCATTATAATTCTTGAGTTCAAGATGGCAGTGGCCGATACATATTTGGATCGATAAATCATCCGGATTGAAAGCCTCGTAACGATGATAGTATTTCAACGCTTCTTCCGGTTGCTTTAAGGTACGGTAACAACCGGCGATCCGGCGAATAACCCATTTACTGTCTGGATTGATAAGATCCGCATGTAAATAAGCCTCCAAGGCGCCTTGTATATCGCCATTCATTTGTTTGCAGTAACCGATTTTCTGGAATAAGATATCACTTTCTTGATTTGCGTCGGATAAGCGATTGTAGATCGTGAGTGCGTCAAGGAAGTAATTCTTCCGGAGATAATACTCCGCTATAGTTGTCAAACTTTCCTCATCACTGACGTAAGGCTGCAAAATTGGCAGGTTATGAAAGTCTAGCGCAGATGTAAATATGTCATCAAAATCCAGATGTCCCGGATAAAGTTTGAAGAAACGATACAAGTCCTGTATGTACTGTCCGGATATGATTTCCAGTTTTCCCCGTTTACTGATTAATTCCTCCTTTGTTTGCTGAATCATCTCGGAGGCTTGACTACCAAACTGTCCCATCATCATTTGACGGGCTTGATCCGGCAATTGCATCATACTGAAATATAAGGAATATTTATCGGAATTACACATGAATGCCGCAAGAGTCATGGAATCTAGCATATCCTTTTCCGTTTGATTCTTGCTCAACTGATTGCCAAAAGCGGAATGCTCGGTCGTGAATGGCATGAACCAGTTACCCAGTTCCCGGAAAAAGGGGAAATGCTTTAGATGCACGAAAGTAGAGTGCATTACGTCCGCGCCTTCTTGTTGCAGTTCGCTGAACTCCTCCATTTTCTTCCCTAAGGAACTGTTCGATAACATATTCTGCCACTCCGGATTCATCTCGTTTCCGAGAAGTTCCGGATTGATATCCTTTAAGTTTATCTTTTGACTGATTTTAGGGCCTAGCTTGATCATCTCCGGAATGATCTCGTCTTGTAGCTTACGGGTGATCTTCTCTGTCTCACGGGCTAGGATAAAACGAAGGGTAATCGTGCGGATCGCTTTCGTGAAATTAGGAAATCCCTCGGATAAAGCCGCTAGTCGATCCGCTATCTGCGGATATAACGCCGTACGTTTCCTATAGGTATAGAGCGTCAAGAGAATCCCGATCAACGCGCGGTAACGAATCTCATCTTCTTTGAGATTGGCCGCATCGAATAATAATAGCAGTTTCTCCTTATCGAAAGCGGCTTGCAATCCCAACATTAATGCCGATACGATTTGGCTACCGATGATAAAAGGCAACTCTTGGTCATTCAATAGGTTCCTGATGGAGGCTATTTCTTCCTTATTGAGAGGATTCGAGGTCCAGATCTTATTGAATAATAGGATCGTGGCGGATTCGATTTGCTGCTGCTCCGTGATGGTTCCGGTCGGAGTCTCTATCTTCACCAGAGAGGCGTTTCTCAAGACCTTGTGGAGCTGGTCATAGTTGGTAAGCTCCTTTTGCATCATTCGCCTACGGCTATAATAGGAGAGAGGCGAATCTACCGATAAGGCCTTGTGCTTCACTATATCCGCGAACTCATAGCTGGATGCGATCAAGTTGTTGTATATCTGGTCTTGCATCGGATCTTTAGCCCCCTCGATCCGGTATCGCAACATATATTTATAAGTATCTTGTAGCTCGTTCAACCTGTCTTGGAATGAGTACTCACGTATTCCCGCTATTAGACTTTGGAGAAAATCGAACGCGTTCTTTAGCTCCTTTTCGTCTAATGAACCGATAATTCGGTTGTATGCTTTATTTATTTCTTGTATTGTCATATACTATTAACAACAAATGGTATGCCAAAAGTATAGTATTTAGGCTAAATTTCCTATCTTCGCGTACCTAAAAATAAATTTAGCAGATGAAGAATATCCGCAATTTCTGTATTATTGCTCATATTGACCATGGGAAAAGTACCTTGGCAGACCGTTTGCTTGAGTATACCAAGACAGTAGAAGGTAAAGACATGCAAGCTCAAGTCCTTGACGACATGGATTTAGAGCGTGAGCGTGGTATTACGATCAAGAGCCATGCGATCCAGATGAAGTATAATTATAAGGGTGAAGAATATATACTGAACCTGATCGATACTCCGGGGCACGTGGACTTCTCGTATGAGGTTTCCCGTTCTATCGCCGCCTGCGAGGGTGCGTTGCTGATCGTGGATGCGGCCCAAGGTATTCAGGCGCAAACCATCTCTAACCTGTATATGGCGATAGAGAATGACTTAGAGATTATTCCGGTGATGAACAAGATCGACCTGCCTAGCGCCATGCCGGAGGAGGTAGAGGACCAGATCGTGGAACTGTTGGGCTGCCCTCGTGAGGATATCTTACGGGCGAGCGGAAAGACAGGTGAGGGAGTGACTGAGATCTTGAATACGATCGTGGAGAAGGTCCCGGCCCCGAAAGGTGATCCGGAGGCCCCGTTGCAGTGTCTGATTTTTGACTCCGTTTTTAATCCGTTCCGTGGTATTATCGCTTACTTCAAGGTGGTAAACGGCGTGATCCGTAAAGGTGACCATGTGAAGTTTATCGCTACAGGAAAAGAGTATGACGCCGACGAGGTAGGTATATTGAAATTAGATATGTGCCCCCGTGAGGAGATCCGGACGGGAGACGTAGGATATATCATTTCCGGTATCAAGACGTCCCGGGAGGTGCGTGTCGGTGATACGATCACTCATGTGTCTCGCCCGGCTAAAGACGCGATCGCCGGTTTTGAGGAGGTGAAGCCGATGGTCTTCGCCGGTGTCTATCCAATTGATAGCGAGGATTTCGAGAACCTTCGTGCGTCATTGGAGAAATTGCAGTTGAACGACGCTTCCTTGACTTTCCAGCCGGAGAGTTCCGCCGCGTTGGGTTTTGGGTTCCGTTGCGGTTTCTTGGGCTTGTTGCATATGGAGATTGTTCAGGAGCGTTTGGATCGTGAGTTCAATATGGATGTGATAACCACTGTACCGAACGTTTCTTATATCGTGCATACGAAGAAAGGGGAGGAGATCGAGGTACATAATCCGGGAGGCTTGCCGGACCCGACCTTGATCGATCATATCGACGAGCCGTTTATCCGTGCTTCCGTGATCACGAACACTACCTATATCGGCCCGATCATGACACTCTGTCTGGGTAAGCGTGGCATCCTGCTTAAGCAAGAATATATTTCAGGTGATCGTGTCGAGATTCATTATGACTTGCCGTTGGGCGAGATCGTAATCGACTTTTATGATAAATTGAAGAGTATTTCAAAAGGGTACGCTTCTTTCGATTACCATTTACATGATTTCCGTCCCAGTAAGTTGGCTAAATTAGATATCCTGTTGAACGGTGAGCCGGTAGACGCCTTGTCTACATTGACGCACGTGGATAATAGCGTTACTTTCGGACGTCGTATGTGCGAGAAACTGAAAGAGTTGATCCCCCGCCAGCAATTCGATATCGCTATCCAAGCGGCGATAGGCGCTAAGATTATCGCTCGTGAGACAATTAAGGCTGTCCGTAAAGACGTGACGGCGAAATGTTATGGAGGCGATATCTCCCGTAAGCGTAAATTGCTGGAAAAACAGAAAGAGGGAAAGAAACGAATGAAGCAGATCGGTACGGTAGAAGTTCCGCAAAAAGCGTTCTTGGCCGTATTGAAGCTGGATTAGAAAGTCAATGGAATCCGTTCGCTAACTCAATGGATTTATAAAGAAAAGTCAATGGATTCTGTAACGGATTCCATTGACTTTTTTTATATAAATGGGTCACTTCTCGTTCACGAGCCGTATCCCGCCATCTTCCAGCGTGATAAGATGTTGCTTATAGAGTGCCCCGATCGCTTGTTTGAAAGCTTTCTTGCTACAGCGGAATAAGGAATAGATCACGTCCGGATCGCTCTTGTCGTGTACCGGGATGTATCCCCCTTGTGTTTTCATCGCTTCCAGAATGACGCCGGCGATCCCCTCTACCTTTTGGTAGCCTTGCGGCGTTAGGCTTACGTCTATCTTATCATCCTCACGTACCTCTTTTATATAGCCTTTCAGATGCTCACCTTTCTCAAGACGCTGGAATACCTCATTATAATAGATCAATCCCCAATGCTGGTTATTGATGATCACCTTATAGCCAAGATCCGTCTCATCGGCTACCAATAACTGAACCTCTTGATTCTGCTCGTAATCGATAGGGGTATTGTTCAAGAACTTCTCGATACGTGCGGATGCCATGATACGTCCTGTCACATGATCCAGCCGGACATAGACCAAGTACCATTTTCCCTCTCTCATCGGCATTTTCTGCTCCTTGAAAGGAACGAGCAAATCTTTCATGATACCCCATTCCAGAAATGCGCCGGCATTATTCACGTCTTTTACCTCCATGAACTGGAACTCCCCGACCGTTGCCAGAGGACGTGCGGTAGTAGCGATCAACCTCCCTTCATTATCATGATAAATAAACACCTCGACCTCATCCCCGGGTTTCACGTTTTTAGGTACGTAACGAGTCGGCAACAAGATCTCCACCCCGTTACCTCCATCCAGATAAACCCCGAAGTCAAGGTCTTTCACTATTTTCAGCGTGTTGTATTTTCCTATCTCAACCATATGTTTTTGTTTTGTCACAAACTTACGCAATAATCATGAAAAAGCGGTAAAAACAACTATAATTTTGATTTAGCATGCAGCAATATCTAGACAATTGCATCGTTATAGAAGTATCTTTATACTTGTGGTCCTTTTGAGACCTCATGTTCAAACTAAAAAACGTATATTTGCACCTTATTTGAAGAAAACAAAGATTATGAGAGTGAAATTAGTATCAGTAGTGGCATTGTTTGTCTTATTGTTAGGGGCTTGTTCTGTTCCTAAAGATGTGGTTTATTTCCAAGGAGTGGATGCCTTGACCCCCGAACAGGTGAGTAAGATGAATCAAGCTTATACCTCGAAGATTTGCCCTGATGACTTACTTACGATAACCGTTACGGCATGGGATCCGACAGTCGTTACTCCCTTTAATCCCCCTGTATATGCTTATGCGACTCAAGGTGAGACTACGACGGTTTCTTCCGGTCAATTAAGAACGTATTTGGTTGATCAGGAAGGTGACATAAATTTCCCTGTTTTGGGAAAGATCCATGTGGCGGGATTGACTAAGCAACAGTTAAGTGATAAAATGCAAGAAATGATCTCCCCTTATGTGAAAGATGCATTGGTTAATGTACAGATTGTTAATTATAAGGTCACGGTGATGGGTGAGGTTTCTCGGCCGGGTGCGATTTCCGTGAAAAATGATCGTCTTTCAATTTTAGATGCTATAGGCCAAGTCGGTGATTTGACAATTAACGCGAACCGTAAGAACATTTTGGTTATACGAGATAATAATGGAGAAAAGGAATTTGCTCGTTTGGATATTACCGAGCCGGATATATTTACTTCCCCCTATTATTATCTTCAACAAAATGATGTTGTTTATGTGGAACCGAATAATGCGAAGAAGAGAAACGCCCGTTATAGTCAAGCCCAACAATATAGTATAACCGTGTTCTCCTCAATTTTGAGCGCAGTATCTGTGATAACGACTGTTATATTGGCTATTACTAAATAATAATTAGATGATGGAAGTGAAAGACAACGAAACAATCGGACTTAAAAGTATTATCGTAAGATATCTATTGCAATGGAAATTATTTTTAGGGGTATTCCTGTTTTCTATAATCCCTGCGGTTTTATATCTGATTTATTACCCTCGTACATATGAGATGATGGCCCGTATCCAGATTCAGGAAGATAAAGACCTTGGAGGAGGTAGTTTTGGATTGGGAGAGGCTGCTGGGTTGATGAAATCTTTTGGGTTGGGGGGCGGTTCTTCTAGTGTTATTAATATAGAGGATGAGTTAATGATGTTAACATCGAATAAGTTACTCCGTGATATGGTATTGGATTTGGGAGTGAATGTGGAATACTCTGAGCCTTATTCTTTTGGATATCGATTGTATGAAGAGTCTCCTTTTAAGATGACAACGGATTCTATAACAAATCTGCGATTAGATGAGGATGTGGAGTTCTCCGTATCGATGTCTAATGGGAAGATTGAAGTTTTGGCTGAAACTAAAAGTATGGGAAAGAAACATTTTAATTTCAGTTCTCTTCCTGCCTCTATGGAGCTACCTAAGGGTATGTTTACTCTATCGTTTAATCAAGGAAAGGAAAATATTACATCTGCGAAATTGGATATTATTTATCATCCGGCAGGATGGATAGCCGAGAAGTTAGAGGAAGAATTTACTATAGAGGAAAATTCTAAGAGTTCGAATGTGATAGAGTTGGGATGTATGGATTATGAGCGGCAAAGAGGTTTGGATATGTTGAATACCTTGATTTTGCTATATAATCGACAAGCGGATATGTATAAAAAGAGTGAGGCTCGTAAAACATTGTCTTTTTTAGATGGGCGTATTCAAAATGTTATATCTGAATTAGCGGATGTGGAAAATCAAATTGAAGCCTATAAGAGTAAGAATAAGCTTATGGATGGAGAACATGATGTCCAGTTCTATGTGGATCAAATGAAAGATCTTCAAATAAAATTGATAGAACTTGAGGCACAAGTCAATGTGGTAGGGATGATGGATGCTTTCATAAAAGATCCTGCTAATAAGTATAATCTAGTCCCTGTTCTTTTGACTGCTCAAGAGGGAGAGAAAGGAAGCCCTTTAACATCTTATAATGAAGTGTTGCTAGAACGAGCTCGAGTGATCCAGAACTCAAGTATAAATAATCCTTTGGTTGGAACATTGACGAAACAAGCAGATGAGCTTCGTCAGAGTGTTTTTCAAACTATCAATAATGCTCAAAAAGGGCTTCAGGTTTCTATCGCAGATGTGAAATCAAAAGAACAATTGATTTATGATAAGATGAATAATTACCCTATTGCAGAGCGCCATTATGTAGAGTTGAAGCGTCAACAAGAAATAATACAGGGTGTTTACCTTATCTTATTACAAAAGAGAGAAGAAACAGCCTTAATTTTAGGTCAAGCTAGGGAAAAAGCACGTATATTGGATAGTGCCTATGTTAAAAGTAAACCTATCGCTCCGCGTAAATTATATGCGGCTATTGGAATGTTAATATTTACATTGGTTATTCCTCTTGGATATTTATTTATTAAAGAACAATATTATTCATTACGGGATGAATATAAAAGAGTAAGTTCGAAAAAGTAAAAAGGATCTCTTATGCGTCTAATAGGTTTTTTTATATATAATTTAAGCTATTTTGTACGAGGTTGCTTGAATCGTTTTGTTTCGTTTTTTTATAAACGTTTAATGATGCGGTGTGGGACTCATGTTCGCTTTGCTTCTCTATCCTCTTTGATTACATATAAAAATGTCTCTATAGGTAATGATGTCTATTTAGGTCCTCATGCAATTATACTTGCTACAGAAAGTAAGGTGTTTATTGGCAATAAAGTTTTATTTGGTCCCCGTGTGACATTAATTGGTGGGGATCATCGAATAACGGATGTCGGACGTTTCATTTATGATGTACAAGATAAATTACCCGGGGATGATTTGGATATCCATATCGATGATGATGTGTGGGTAGGGTCTAATGCAACGATTTTGAAGGGTGTGACTGTGGGAAGAGGAGCTGTGGTTGCTGCTGGAGCCTTAGTCATAAAAGATGTGCCTCCTTATGCTATTGTAGGAGGGGTTCCTTCTAAGATACTCAAGTTTCGTTGGGATATTGATACAATATTAGAACATGAACGTAAGTTATATGCTGAGGCAAAGCGTTTCAGTAAGGATGAATTAATTAGGCATAGAGATGAAAACTAAAAGGGTGTTGTTTTTAGCTACTTCAAGGAAGACACGTGGAGGAGTTACGGCAGTTGTCAGAGCCTATGAACAATTTCCCTTTTGGACTAACTATCAGGTTCGTTGGATCGAAACTCATATTGATCGGAATTTAGTCTGGAAGTTTTTATATGCTTTTATTGCTTTTTTGAAATATATCGTTTGTGTGTGGAAATATGATTTGATTCATATTCATACAAGTGAGCTTCCGTCGGTGAAGCGTAAATACCCTTTTTTTAAAATAGCGAAGTTCTTAGGGAAAAAAGTTGTTATTCATTTACACATAGGTAACCAAGTTGATGAAAAGGCTGGAAATAAACTTTACCAAAAGATGTTTCAAGGGGCTGATGCTGTTATCGTATTATCTCAATCTATCCGTCAAAAGGTAGAACTTTTATTTGGTCTGGAAGGTAAAGTGTATGTGATTTATAACCCTTGCCCAATTGTTCCTTCAGTGAAATATACAGATCAATATAAAGAAATTATATTTGCGGGAACATTGAATTATAATAAGGGGTATTCTGTTTTAATCTATGCTTTTGCTCGAATTGCAGCCTCTTATCCGGATTGGAAACTAAATATAGCTGGTAATGGGGAGTTAGCAGAAGCAAAGCAGCTTGCCGTTGATTGTCAAATAGAGAGCCAAGTGAATTTTTTAGGATGGGTGAGAGATGGGGCTAAGGATTTGCTATTTCGTCGAGCATCAATCTTCTGTTTAGCCAGTTATGCGGAAGGATTTCCTATGGCGGTATTGGATGCTTGGGCATATGGCTTACCGGTGATTTCTACTCCAGTGGGAGGTTTACCGGATGTTTTGTTTAATGAAAAAAATGTTTTGTTTTTTGAACCGGGGGATATAGAAGGGTTAGCTCGTCAATTAGATCGTTTGTTAGCGAGTCAGGAACTGCGTTATCAGTTGGGGGAAAGCTCGTTGAATCTATCAAAAGGCTTGTTTAACATGAATGAAATCAATAAGCAAATTGATTCTCTCTATAAAAAATTATTGTAATTGATAAAAGAAATGCGTAAAATACCATTATCTTATTATACAATCGCTGGAGATTATGTGTTCAATTCTATTCCAGAAGAACGTATAACAGTGAATACGATTAATGCTTATTCTTGGGTGATGGCGGATAAGGATCTTCTTTTTCGTCAGTCGTTGATAGAAAGTGATTATTTATTACCGGATGGCATAGCGGTTGTTTGGGCTGCACGTTTCTTGAAGAAGGAGCGCATCCAGAAGATTGCGGGAGCAGATTTACATCAGATGGTCCTAGAGACATTGGAAAGACAAAGTGGGAAATGTTTTTATTTGGGGGCTTCGGAGGCAACGCTCTCAAAAATAAAGGAACGTTTGTCTTATGAATACCCTCATATAGAAGTGTCTACTTATAGTCCTCCGTTTAAGGCTACTTTCTCAGAAGAGGATAATCAAGAGATGATAAGGCTAGTCAATGACTTTGCTCCAGATGCTTTATTTGTCGGAATGACAGCCCCTAAACAAGAGAAATGGATTTTTGAGAATCATAAGGCTTTAAATGCTCATATTACCTGTGGGATTGGTGCAGTGTTTGATTTTTATGCTGGAACAAAAAAACGTCCTTCCCGTTGGATGATTAATATGGGACTAGAGTGGCTCGGTCGTTTGATTAGTGATCCGAAACGTCTTTGGAGGCGATATATTATTTATAATCCAGTTTTTGTTTGGAAAATCTTAAGGCTGCGCTTTCTCAAATCTTGATATGTTAAAAATATTAGACTAGTACTACCTCCGATTGAAAGGCGCTAAGATTTTCAATCGGAGGTGTTATTTTTATAATATAGGCTTTAATAAAGCTGCGTGTTGCTGAATTCGTTTTTCAGGAGGAGGTGGTGTCATATATGTCTTTCCATATAGTTGAGATAGATAAGCATCAGCATTTTGTGGTCCAAGGAATGTATACCCTTCAAAAATATATTCTTTTAGAGGGAAGATTTCATTATAATTGAAATACCGTCTCCAAGGTGTGTCAAAGCCATGTCCGATCAGACATTGTTCTCCTAGATATAGATTATTATGGATATATCTTCTGGACTGTCGCAAATATCTTTTTGTTAAGGCCCTCAATATGGGGTTTAAGTAAGAAACAAATCTTTTTACGGTTGAATTTTTCTTGTCTAATTCAGCATCTAGCCCTTTGCACAAATAGAAGAAATATGACTTATGTCTTTGTTCTTTTTTGAATATCGTTGGATTTAAATGATAACGGTCTGCAGGGAAAATGTCTATAAATAATCCCATGTTATACTGTTTATTTTCTATTCCATTTGAAATAATCAAACTATTCTTATCTCTTATTTTGCAAGGTAAGGCCAAATAATCGTAAAAGGGATCCGTTTCTCTTGTTTGTAGAAATAAGTCTTTGGGTAACTCCGTTTGAGCTATAGTTAAAAACTTCTCATAATCTTCCCTTATAATACAAATGTCTAAATCATCATCCCAAGGGATAAATCCTTGATGACGTATGGCTCCTAGTAGTGTTCCAGAACACATCCAATATTTTAAATTATGCTGCCTGCATATATGATCAATAATTTTAAACATGCGCAACATAACCAGTTGTGCTTGTCGGAGAGTTGTTTCTCCAGATTGCCGATTATCGGGAAAAAGTTTATTGTAGTCAGTCATTATTTTATTTTATTGATTGTTTTATCTTGGATAATATCATTTTCTTGTTCTTTAAAGGAGATAGATTGTTCTTTTTGATTTGCGGCAACTAGCCCTAGAAAAACCATCATAAATAGACCTCTGTTACTAGTGAACGATGCGTCTGCTATATTTTCGATAAGCAGGAAGCCTATGATAAGACATGTTATCGTTAATAATTTAGAGTCGTTCGTGATTTTACTGTATGTGATGGATTTCATGATGATATATATCCAAAAGAGGATAAAAAGAATGATTCCTGCAAAACCGAATTGAGCCAATGAAGGATAATAGGTGTCCGCAATGAATTTATTGTACGATTTGCTTAGTCCCCAAACAGAATCAATGCCATATTTACTATAAATGTTTGAATAAAATACGGCGGAAGTGTGTGTGCCGAAACTAGCTAGACCAGATCCAAAAGGAATGTAATCAAGTAATATGAGAAAAGATGTCGCATAAAGAACAAATCGGGCTAAAAGATCTTTTTCACTAGCATCACCGTCTTCTGTGAATCCTTGTATGAAATAGAGATCTATCTTTTCTCTGGCCACGAATATTATAGCAGCTAATAATATTATACAAGCCATTACGTTTCGGAAATTTATTTTAAGATTCTCTATTTTCCCTAAATAGAAAACAGTGAATATCACTAGTGCAAAAAATCCATAGAATTTTGATCGTCCGGAGGAGATACCTATAGCTAGCATCGCTAAAAAAAGTAATTTGTCTTTTAGCGTGTATTCGCTGCAATATAAATAGGTTAAGGCTAATGCGGTAATTAATGCCGCATAACAAGATGGATGACCAATTATGTGGAAAAATATTCTCACATTATAAAATCCGATAATTCCTAAAGGTAGAAATAAGCACCATAGTAAAAGGCATAGGTCTTGTAATATCTTTTTTTGTTTTTTATTAAACTTGGGCATTAATTGGTAAGTACAGAAAAATGCAAGATATGGTTTCATTTGTATGATCAAATCCATACATATTGCTTTTATTGAGTTGCTACCAATATAAATGGAGTAACAAACGTAGAAAAGAAAAATTCCAAGTACCAATAAGAAAAATTTATTGATAGGCCAATCTTTAGAGAGAAACATATTCCTAAAAAATAGAACTAGTAAAAGAAGACCGCATACTTCGTCTGCAGAATTAAATCCTATGATATCATAAAAAACAATACCAGAGAGTAATGTGATCACAAAAAGATAATAAAAATATTTATTAGTGAATTCTTGTAATGTCATAATGATGTTATAATCCTTTCAAGTTTGCAAATATACAATTTTTTTTTCAAAATGAAGTCTAAATAACTGATAATTGTAATTGTAAGCTAGTTAAAGTGCTGTTTTCACGGATGTAGAAATGTATTGGATGTTTGCATTTCGAATTTATGTATCATAGCTATGATCTCTCAGTCTGAACTTTCAAGAAGTTACTTGGTATGATAAGAGAGCCTGTGAAATTGAATTAAACAGTTTGATCGGATTCTATCTATAATAAGCTGTCAAAAAGGACAATGTAGTTTGTCCCTTTGACAACTTTAAATATTTTTGATTAGGCCTTCTCAAAAACTTACGTTCTTAGTGGATATTGTCCTCTTTCATACAGGTTGCTATTTCTGTTTGTAAAAGATTTCTTGTGAAACTTGGAACTTTCAACTAAGTTTTTATTTAGCAATCCAACTTCCATTAATACGTATCCATAAAGTTGGAGTGCCATTTCCCATATTATAGATGATGTCACCATCAGTCCAAGTACCTACAATAGGATAAGAGGTGCTTCTGCAAATAATATTGTCTCCTAAGAACTGTATTGCTCCATTCGGGATAACCCCAACTTGCTTTTCTTGATTTCCAGTTTTCCACTCAAATCCACATATTGAATTTCCATTGTCATACAGGTGCTTACAGCCACATAAAGGAACATCGCAGTATTCAAAGCTACTACTAGTTCCTTTTGTCCTAAAAATACGTATAAATGTGTGGTATCCAAAAGTATCACCTCCGAAAAGAGTAATTAGAACTCCAAATTTGGATATATTCTCAACAGTAAATGTGGAAGATATTGGGGTTGTTAACTTTCTGGTTTTATCCCAAACTATATTTGCGGTATAAGAATAGGTGCCAGGATCTTTGTGCCAATCAACATGGCTATTGGTTGCACCACTCATTGTTAAGTTCTTGGTGGATATAGCATGATCTTGGATTACGCTAAAGCCAGTCGTTAAGGCTCCTCTGTTTGAAAGTAAATAACTGTGATTATTAAATTTATCAATAGGGGATGATGACACATCATTATTACATATTTCCATTCCATATGGAGCGGATCTATTTATCCAATCTCTTTCTACCCAATGCCTGAAAGAATTTTTTATACTGATATTTACTTTTCCATCTGTTTGTAAATCATATCTTTTTATGTTCCTCGGTTGTGTTTTATTTTCATCTTCATATTCATTTTCATAATAAGCAAAAACTATGTTTTCTAAAGATATGTTAGAAATATCATAATTATTAGCAGTTGGATCTTGTATGTTAATACTAGGTACAGCACCTTTTTCAAAATAGCAACTTGATATTATGGCTGAACTACACATTATTTGTAATTGAGTTTCTTTTCCTTCACAATGATTTGCTTGAAAAATTACTCCTTTGGAATTCTTTATAAGAATATTGGCATTTATTATATTGTCACATATCTCTGCTCCTAAACTCTGATTCAAAGCCAATCCCCCTAAGAAATGTTGAATATTATTTGTGTCAATCCATTTGCCATTTGGTTGTATCATATTATATTTAAATAAAAGAGCATCTCCCATGCCTTGTAAATCAAAAGCATATAGATCTTGAGTATGTGTGACATATTCTGTACTAAAATGACAATGAGTAATGGATTTTCCATCGGAATAATTCTGATGTGTTGATGCTACGGCTTGAACAAATCCTTTCCATCGACAATATTGTATATTTATACAACCTGCAAATAAGACACCGCGTAAATTCTTAATGCTAGAATTAAGATTACAGAAGTAAATATCACTTATCTCTGTATGATACTCAGTATAAGCATATTCCCATGTCCCATTTTCAGGACTGTCTCCACTTACATTTACTTTTACTAAGAAATTACCGGAAAAACTTAATCCACTATTAGGTCTTGGAGATATAATAGTACCTTGATTTAGATAATCATTTTGACTTATATTTTTTGTGTCTTTATATGTATATGCTTTTTCACCTCGTAGGATTATCCCTACTTTAACGTTAATAGTTTTATTTATGTAATATTGACCTCTGGGTAAGAAGACTTCTCCGACCCTTTTAAATTGTATCGCTTTATTGATGGCATCTGAAGAATCTGTATTTTCGTCATTGTTCTTGGCTCCAAACCATTGTGGGTAAGCTCTATCCATAATCCAAGAACCATCCAATTGTATTTCCTTTTCAAAAATTAGGCTGATAGGTGCGATTATATGTGTATTGTTACCTTTTAATGTTCTTGTGATATTGGAGACATTGCTTGCTATTTTACCTCCAGCAAAAATAAGTGTAATATTTTCGGACAATGTAATATTGCCTGTCAATGATTTTGTTGTTGTAATTACATACGTTTGATTGGGACTGAACGAGCTAGGATTAAATTCTGGCCAACTATTGTTCACTGCTGTTAGAATAGATTTAGTAGACATAATCGTTGATTTTTAAATTTATATTAATGCATAAATATAGTATTATTTAAATTCAAAATTAGATATACTTGGTTAATAATATGTAATTCTGGTTTTTATTCTTTTTATCTATTGGAGGAATAAAAAAGTTTTGCAAGCGACATATATGTATAAAATCTTTTTTAAGTTGTTCGGATAAATAGTGAAGAGGTCTTTCCCTTAGGTAGATTATATATGATGCGAGATCCATGGCACGAGAAGAACTGTGAAATCCATATCATAGGAGGTTGCTAGGATGGGTAGCAAATCTACTGGAATAAGGCTTGGCAAGCGAATAACTAATCACTTCCCAACTGGTACGCTTACGACTACCCTCAGCCGTAAGCTTGTGGCTTGACAAACCGTAAGTTGTTCACTTGATAAGCCATGAGCCGATTGTTTGAGCTTCTTGTATTAGATTAATAATCAGTGTGTCTTGTGCATATGTATATGTATTGATAGGGCTAAAAAGAACGCATATTTGGCTCTGTCAATCGTTTTTCTATTTTGTAGTTGATCTGTTGGAAGATTGTCGGTGCGCTAATCTTCTCGATAATGCGGTAAATAATCCTTAAAAAACTTTACTAGGCACATATAGTAGTGCCTAGCGATAGTTGTATTTTAAATATGTGAAATGTAAGAATCCTTAAAAAGTTGAAATCGCTGTACTCCCCATATTCTGAAAGAAATCAAAAGCGTTTCGGAGAAGACAACTATGATCGCTACGGTTGTTGGTATAAGAGCATTACAGAAATACAAGATAATTAATCCAGTTATATGCATTACGGAAGTGAAAACAACTGTCCAGTTCGTAAATAATGGGTGCCCCATGGCTGCAAGGAATGGGTATCCGAGAAGCATTGATGGTATAGTGACAAAACAAGCGCATATAAGAATTCGGAATACCTCAAGAATGTTTGGATTTGCGGTTCCATAGACAATTTGAAGTACATAAGCTGATAATAGAAGTGCTGCTGTTACACAAAACAAATTGGCAAATGTGATACGGTAGAATATCCTTTTGAAAAAAACGACATCACGACTTTTCGCTATATGCGGGAATAATATGCCCGTGAATGGGGATAATAGCTGATTGTATGCTTGGTATAACTTTTCTGCCGCTGAATAATATCCTACTGCCGTATTTCCACAAATAAGGCCTAAAAGGAATGAATTGCTAGTTGTAAATAAAGAGGTAGAAGCCCTCGATAGAAAATAGGTAGAGCTGTCTTTTAAGGAACTTCGGATCTGATTGATGGGAGTGATATACCATCTCATTCCCATTTTAAAATATACGATAAATAAGCTTACGATTCCAGCTAATATGAATCCAACACTATAACATACGGGTACATATATATAATCTTCAGGTTCTCGTATGAAAATGAAAAATGGTATGAAGCTTAAAGATTTTGCCACAATATTAAAAACTGTGATGTATTTCATGTTCTCCATGCCCTGAAAGAACCACATAGGAAACATGACATTTCCCATGATAATGCCAAAATAGAAGAGATAGAATGTTGATTCCATTTTGAATTTATCAAAACATGAGATCAAAATTAATAATATAGCTAAACTAATTCCACATAGGATAAAACGCCCGATCATGGCGCTATTTAAATAAGAGTTTATTTTTTGTAGATCGTTCCTGTGCTCAGATATGAACTTTGTAGCAGAGAGGTTAAATCCGAAATCGGTGAACATCACAAAGTACTGCATCAATGAGTAACCGAAAGTGACTAATCCCCATCTTTCTACTCCCAATACCCTGAATAGAAATGGAAAAGATAATAGCGGTAATAAATAATTCACTCCTTGGAGCAATGCCAAGGAGATGAAATTTATAACCATAGGGTTCTTAAGTTTCTTTCTTATTTCCATATAATATATTGGATTTCTTATTCATTCAATGATTTTAATGCTTCTGTTAGCTTATCATTGTCCTCCTTGTTTCGGATAGCGATTCGGATATATTGTTTTCCTTCGAACCCGGCTTTTGTTCCACAATTTTTTATCAAAATATTATTTCTCGACAATAAAAAGCTACAAAGTTCCTCCGATGTGTAAGTATCGGTTACTTCACATAAGAAATAATTTGCGGCGGAAGGAATAACCCTAAGATATGAGACTGCCTGTAGATTCTGGAAGAAACGCTCTCTTTCGTTTAAGAATTTATGGCAGGCTTTGTCGTAGTCATCACTGTATTTCACGAAAATCTGCATATAAAATTCAGCGAAGGAGTTGATGTTCCAAATCGATATGTCTTTTTTCAACGCTTTTATGAGATCTTTGTTTCCCGACGCTAAGAAACCTAATCGTAATCCGGGAACACCGTATGACTTTGATATGCTCTTAATGACAATCAAATGTGGATATTTGTTTAAAAGCTCTTTATCTAACAGGGAAAGTTTATTTTCAGGATTTGCGAAATCAAGGAAAGATTCATCTATGATTAAACGAATCCCTTTTCGTTCGGACCATTCGACTAGCGCAAATATCTCATTTTTAGATAATAAATTTCCTGATGGGTTATCAGGGTTAATTATCAAAAGTTGCTCAATCGGTTTGTTATCAAAGAAAGATATAATGTCTAAAGCAGTATAAGAGAAGTCTCGGTTGCTGGGAGTATAATACACCAGCTGCTTAGGGGCCAAACGGTTCGGGTATTCCTCGAATGTTGGTAATATAACTCCTGTGGTATACTTAGAGGTCATACGCATATAACCACTGATTAACTCGGCCGCTCCGTTTCCTACGATGATTTGTTCGGAGGATATTCCCGCATAACGGGCGGCTAGTTGAGCGTTTTCTTGCATACCAGAAGGATATTCGGTGAGGAGAGTATCGAAATTAGCTTTCATTTCTTCCTTCAATCGGGTATTTGGGAAATAAGGGTTGACGAGATAGCAGAAATCCAATAACATAGGGAAACGCCAGTATCCACCATAACGTTTGCCGTATAAAGATAAAGCTTGCTTGCCTTCCGAAAATAAGGCTTCCGCATTATTTAAGTCCTGTTGGTCATCTATCTCATACCATTTTTCGGTTGTAATCGTCAAGGCCTTTAAATCCGGTCTGTCTAATAAGGATATTACCTTTAGAACTTGTTCGTAGTATTCATTATTACCGAGGGCTTTACAATAAGCTTCCAAGAACGGAATATACTTATTAGTGGAAAATTCCTTACTGAATTTATATATATTTACGGTCTTGTAATAAGACTCCTTTTGGCAAAATTGAAACGCTTTCTTTGAGATGAAGTTCAATATATTGTTATCCTCATCCAGCCGTACGACGGTACCATCCATCCAACTTTGGTATTTGGCAACTACTACCAAATTTGGATAGGGATGGTTTATCAATTTGCTGAGAATGGAGTTCTCAAAAATTAGATCGGATTCAAGTAGAATTGTCTCGTCCTCCACCAGATAGTTTTTAGCGAGATATAGCGAGTATATATTATTTGTTTTATCATATACATTGTTCTCTACATAAAGAACAGGAGTGTTGTTTATCTTATCTCCGATAAGCTCACGTACCTTTTCCCCTTTATAACCTATCACGATAATTATACGTTTCAGGGATAGAGCTTCCAGTTGTTTAAGCATACGTTCGATTAAGGTTTGATTATGTACCTTAATCATGCATTTTGTGTTGTTTTTTGTCAACTCTTTAAGGCGTTTGCCCATGCCTGCCGCTAATATGATCGCTTGCATATCTTATTCTTTTTTAATTGTATAAACAAATACCCCTGTCGATTTTACTGTCAAAATATCAATTTGACTGTACATAATCGAGAAGGGGTTGTCATCTATAAGATGATTCTATTATCTAAAACGCTGCATATAATGTAAACCGATATCATATCCAGAATTTTGATACCTCTCTTTCTATCTTAATCTCTGGAGATTGCGCAGATAAACTATCATAAATTTTACTTGCGAATAGAATATCATGTAGACCAAGACCTATATTGTAACTTAATATCCGTTCATGGTCATTTTCTCTGCCAGCCGTTCTACCTGATAAAACGTCTTCTAGCTCGGCATATTGTTTGAATTGGGAAAAATAACGGAACCCCTTCACATGATCGGTATCATCGCCATATACCTTGTCGAAAAAGAGATCGCAATTTTGAAATCCTCTCGTATGTATCGGCACGACTAGGCATCCTTCTTTAAATAGGTCATTTTTCGGACAGATCAAGGTGCTTGCGTCTGTTATACAACTGATAATAACATCTGAGTTGGATATGAGATTCTCTATATTGTCTATGATCGAGAATGTAACATTGGGATAAGCCCCGAATCTCTCTATAAAGGAATCCGCTTGATCCTTATATTTTAATAGCTGAACTGTATGATGCGTATTTTTTTGGCTATCAAGTAAACATAACATAGTTGCTCTAGCTGTATTTCCTAAGCCGATGAAACTGTAAGTAGTGGCATCGGTCGCTTTTAATGTTTGGATAGCGAGAGTGGCGACAGCTCCTGTACGCATAGCGGTTATCCAATCTCCACCCAATAGGGCTAATAGTTCTCCCGTATTGGAATCATAGAGTAGGATATCGCTTCCTAAAGCAGGTATGCCACCTACAATACGATGAACCACCTTGATTCCAAACCTAGAGAATTCTTGGGGTAAGAGGCAGGGCATGGAAGTGAAAAAGTCATTACCTTGGGGGTGTACACTTATTTTTGCGGGTAATTGAGCCTTGTTTTTTATAGAGAAACTTTCTTTCGCCCAATCTACACAGGTCGCAGGCGTAATTCCTAAATCCTTAATCTGATTTTCAGAGATAATTTTCATATTGACTTCCTTTTTTAGTTCATGCTTATGCCAAAAAAGCTTCCAAAGTTATGTATAATTCTTGAAATAGTCTTACTTTTGTATCTCTTTTAAATGCACTATAAACATAAGTAATAGATATATATGAAAATAGCGATTGTAGGTACAGGCTATGTCGGGCTGGTAACGGGTACTTGTTTTGCGGAAATGGGGACTGAGGTCTTTTGTGTGGACGTGGATAAGGTAAAGATTGAGAATCTAAAGAAAGGCATAGTTCCTATCTATGAACCGGGGCTAGACGATATGGTGGCACGCAATTCCCAAGCTGGTCGTCTTCATTTTATGACTGATTTAAAAGAATGTTTGAATGAGGTCGAGGTACTGTTTTGTGCGGTTGGTACACCTCCCGATGAGGATGGTAGCGCAGACTTGAAGTATGTGCTTGAGGTTGCCCGTACGGTAGGACGCTATATGAATAAATATATCTTGGTTGTTACGAAAAGTACGGTTCCGGTAGGCACTGCCCAGAAAATCAAGAAAGCGATCAAGGAGGAACAAGCCTTGCGAGATGTGAGTATTGAATTTGATATCGCTTCTAATCCTGAATTCTTGAAAGAAGGTGCGGCTATCAAGGATTTTATGAGTCCAGACCGGGTTGTTGTTGGGGTTGAGTCTGATCGTGCTCAGAAGTTGATGGCGAAATTGTATCGTCCTTTTTTGTTAAATAATTTCCGTGTAATCTTCATGGATGTGCCATCTGCGGAGATGACAAAATATGCGGCGAACGCTATGTTGGCTACTCGCATCAGTTTTATGAATGATATTGCCAATTTGTGTGAGATAGTTGGGGCGGATGTTAATATGGTACGTAAAGGAATCGGTACGGATGCCCGTATAGGTAGTCGTTTCTTATATGCGGGTTGTGGATACGGTGGGTCTTGTTTTCCTAAAGACGTTAAGGCGCTTGTGAAGACCGCAGCCAACAGTGGTTACCAAATGCGTATTCTAGAAGCGGTGGAAGCCGTAAACGAGGAGCAGAAATCGATATTGTTCCGTAAATTAATGAAACATTTTAGAGGAGATATACAAGGTAAACGAATTGCTTTATGGGGATTAGCATTTAAGCCGGAAACGGATGATATGCGAGAGGCTCCTTCGCTAGTCTTAATCAAAAAGTTGAAAGAAGCTGGATGTGTAGTTTCCGCCTATGATCCGGTTGCAATGCCCGAGGCTCAAAGACGTTTACCTGTGGGGGTGATTTCATATGGCAAAGATATTTATGAGACCGTGATAGATGCAAACGCTCTGTTGCTTGTTACGGAATGGAAAGAGTTTCGTATGCCCTCTTGGTCTGTTATCAAGAAATTGATGTCCACGCCTTTAATTTTAGACGGACGTAATATTTATGACAAGACAGAGTTAGAGGAAGCCGGCTTTATCTATCATTGTATAGGTCGGTAAATTTTAATTATACGAGATTGTATGAATCTCCGGATAGTTACGATCATTAGAAGGTTTATAGGCACCGAAATAGGTGATGTAAATCTTCTTTTCTTTTGTATCTACGGCATAGATACAAAAACTGTTACTTGATAGGCTATCTTCTTCACGTATGACCCTGTTGTATACCACGCCTTTTTCACTTGGAGCTTGATTGGTACAAAGGATCATTTTTTGTGGAACGAGTTCCGCACTTTCGTTTTCTAATCCAGTCACGTCAAAATAGGCGTTGCAGTGGATATGTCCACCTAGATAGCAGATAAATTCTCCTTTACTATCGCTGAAATCAGCCTTGATATTGATGGGTTCTAGGTTGAATTGATTTGGATATACTTTCTCTAATGAGGAGCGAGTACGAAAAGCTTCGATGATTTCGGGGATCATATTCCACGAATGAACGTAATCCCCATCACATAAATAGGTATTATAATTCGCATTATAAGGTTGAAAAGGAAAATGAGTTAGAATAATGATGCTATGATGATTAGTCATTTGTTCTTTTAAAGCTATATTAATTAGCCAGCTAATTTGTTGTTGGGAAAAATAGGCATAAGTTAAAGTATTGTATTGAGAAGCAGGTTGATCCAACATGTCAAGGGCAATGAAGCGGATAGTACCTCCTTGAGGGTTTGGCAGATCTGAATAATAATAATTTTCGGAATGTTTGCGATTCTTTGAATAGTTATTGTTGGCAAATAATATTTCGTTGATCTCGTTCTTATATAAGAAAGTGCTGCCTATCTCTTCCTCGGAATTGCTGTCATGATTTCCTGTACAAATAAAAGTGGGAATATGGTTTTCATCATAAAGATGATGAATAAATGAACGCATACTTTCTTTCGCTTTCTTTTTCTTATCAAAGGAAATAAAATCACCTGTAGCGGTTATCGCATTGATTCGCAGTTCTTGTTGATTGGCGAATTGGATGGATTGTCGTAGATTTATAGGTAACTCGTAATTATTGCTCGGAGACCAAGAGGATAAATGAGAATCCGAAATATGGACGATCTTAAAACGTTCATAACTTCCACTATCTGTTTTATTGTACATGATTTTCGCTAGTCTCTGAGCTGCGAGCTTATTGTTTTCCCAATAAAAAGGTTCATTCTCTCCGCTACGCAAGTTGAGGTTTTTCCAATCATCTTTACAGCCTACTGATAAGATCAGCAGGATAAAAAGGGCATATATTTGTAAGGTCGTGTTATTCATAACCTATGTTGTATTAGAATAACGCGAATATAAAAAATATTTTGTTATTCCTTCATTCTAAACTCTTTTTTCAACGAACACCCACTACACCCGCTGCAAGGATCACTGGATTTCGGTTTCGTAAGCATTCGATAAACCTTATATGCGATATATCCGATAACCGAGATACCAATAACGCAAACTGCTATATCTTGCCACATACCTATAAATTTACCTCCTATATATAACTAAATAAAACATAGGAAAGTTCTTAGCTGAATAAACCCACAAAGAAATTCCCCGTTTGATAAACAATGAAAGAAACGATCCATGCTAGGACACAAGTATAAATGATAACGAATATACCCCATTTCCATGAGCCAGACTCGTTGACAATAGCCGATATAGTTGCTATGCACGGAAAATAAATCAAGACGAAAAGCATTAAGCTAATCGCTATGAGCGGTGTGAATACCAAATTACCTTCTGCGTTACGGTCTTGCTTCAAACGCTCCGACAGGGCTTGGCTGTCATCATCGGCATTCCCCGTGTATAATACGCTTAACGTGCTGACAACAACTTCTTTCGCCGCCATACCGGTAAGTAGGCTTACACTCATTTTCCAATCGAATCCTAAAGGAGCCAAGATCGGTTGAATCGTCTGGCCGATACGCCCGATATACGAATTTTGTTGGTGGTCGATTGCCTTCAAGCGTTCTAACTCCTCTATCGTATCTGTTTTTTCTTGAGAATCCAACTCCGTATTTTCGATCTCCGCTATCTGGCGATCAAACTGATCTCCGCTCTCCGAATGTCTGGGGAAATACCCAAGGAACCAGATGATGATAGAAGCGACCAAGATGATACCTCCCATCTTGTGCAAGTATTGTTTCGCTTTCTCCCACATATGGATCATGATGGATTTGCCGGTAGGCATCCGATAGGGGGGGAGTTCCATTACGAAAGGAACATCCTCCTCGTTAAACAGGAAGCGTTTGAAAAGACGGGCCATGATAACTGCCAGCAAGATTCCGGATACATATAAAGCTAATAACACAAAGCTGGCGTTCTTCGGGAAAAACGCCCCGGTCAGCAATACATAAACCGGCAGGCGGGCGCTACAGCTCATCAACGGATTTACCAACATCGTTATCATCCGGCTATTACGGCTCTCTATCGTACGGGAGGCCATGATAGCAGGAACATTACAACCGAATCCCATCACTAAAGGGATGAACGACTTTCCATGCAGTCCCATCTTATGCATGATCTTATCCATGATAAAAGCCGCACGTGCCATATATCCGGAGTCTTCCATGAACGATATGAACATATACAGAATCAAGATATTCGGCAGGAACACGATAACACCTCCCACGCCACCGATGATACCATCCACGAGAAGATCCTTCAAAGGTCCTTCCGACATATGGCTGCGCACGAAATTACCGATCACCTCGACCAATGCCTCTATCCATTCCATCGGATAGCCTCCCAAACGGAAAGTGGCCTCGAACATGATCCACATGAATAGGATAAAGATAGGGAAGCCTAAGACTTTATGCGTGACGAATAGATCGATGATCTGCGTACTCGTTGCCTCTTTGATCGTATTTTGTTCGTAAGTCTCACGCAACGCTCCGGAAATAAAGCCATAGCGTGCGTTCGTGAATGCGGTCTCACAATCCTCTTGCAATAACTTTTCTATTAGGGCTGTATTACGGTCTCTTTCTTGGAAGATCGTTTCGGCACCGGGCAGCGTTTTTATAAATGTCTCTATCTCCCGGTCTCCCTCTAATAGCTTGATAGATAGATAGCGCTTTGACAAGCTTTTGGGTATATCCACGCTATTTTTCAAGGTCTTCCTAACGTTGCTGATCCCTTTCTCTAAAGACTCTCCGTAATTAATATGGATATGACGGATGACAGGATCTTCTTCTTCGTATACCTTGATTACACGGTTAAACAAATCCTCTATGCCAAAGCCTGTTTTACTTACGGTCGGGATAATCGGTGCCCCGATCATTTTCGCTAAGGACTCATGATCGAATTTATTACCATGGCGTTCCAGCTCATCATACATGTTTAAGGCGATTACCATGCGAACGTCCATATCGATCAGTTGGGCGGTCAAATATAGGTTTCGCTCCAGATTGGATGCGTCGATAACATTGATCACCACGTCTGGTTGCTCTTCATTCAAATGCTTACGCACGTATAATTCTTCCGGCGTGTAAGCGGATAGGGAGTAAGTACCCGGTAAATCTACGATGCGGAATGTATAGCCATTCTGTTGGAAGGTTCCTTCCTTGGCATCTACGGTCACGCCGCTATAGTTACCCACATGCTCATGTGCTCCGGATGCGAAATTGAAAAGAGAGGTCTTTCCGCAGTTCGGATTACCAACCAAGGCTACGTTAATTGTTTTTCCTTTATGTAATGCGATGGCTTGCAATTCATTGCCGGAAGGCAGGATAAAAGAGTCTGCACTCCTGTTCGTATCTTGTACCGAGGTAGCTTGTTCCTTCTCGAAATCCGCCGCGCTAACGACTTCGATCAATGCGGCGTCCGAGCGTCGCAATGAGACATCATATCCCATTACACGATAGTGAATAGGGTCTTTGAGCGGAGCGTTTTGTATAACGATCACTTCTTTCCCTCTGATAAATCCCATCTCGATAATGCGTTTGCGGAAAGCTCCGCGACCCATTACCTTTACTATAACACCTTTATCGCCTGTGCGAAGTTCTGATAATCTCATGTCCTATTAAATGTTACGCGAAGGTAGCTTGAAAACTTCGTACCACCAATACCAACTAATAGGTATTTTTTTATTTCCATGGGTTGTTTTTCGAGTATTTTATGTATGTTTGTGCCACAAATTTCAACTTTAGACAAATGAAACTACGAATTACTTTGTTCGCCACCTTATTGGTTCTTCTGTCTGCTTGTTTTACAGGCTGTAAAAAAGAATTGAAGGATTTCTCTTTTAGTTATAGTATGGAAAGTGTAGATAACTACAAACTAATGGTTCTGTTTGATAGTGACAAGACATTCCGTATCGAGGAGTATAATTATTATATGGATAATTTCGCCAAGAAACGAGATCCTAAAATTATGGAGGGGACATTGACTGACGAGGAGTTTGCTTCTTTAAAACCGATTCTGCAAAAATGTAATTTCTTTAAGATGAAAGACTCTTATGGCTTTGAGGAGGAGACGAACCGGGATTTAGGGGATATCATGTATCAGGTTTCATTTACCACGGAAGGTAAGGAGAAATTTATCTCTATCCGTAATAGCGATACCGGACAATTTTCCGCTTCTTTCGTGAAGTTGATCGGTTTTATCAATACATTCTTGAATAATCATAAGAATGACTAAACGCTTTTAGCCGGAGATGGAGAATAAACGAAACCGGGTTCTATTGTGCTTAGGCTCTAATTGGGATAAAGAGAAAAATATGGAGCGCGCGGCGGAGATGCTGCGTGCTCATTTTGTTTTTATACAGTTTTCTCAGCCAGTTTATACGGAACCGATCGATTGTCCATTATCAACTACATTTTTGAATCGAGTGGCTGTTTTGTATAGCGAGGAGAGTCCGGTGCGAATAAAGGATGTCTTGAAAGATATAGAATGCTGCATCGGCCGTAAGCCGGAAGATAAATCTTGTGGGCGTGTGCCGATAGATATTGATTTATTGCAGTGGAACGACCAAATCTTGAAAGCTGAGGACTTGACCCGTGAATATGTTCTAGATGGCATCTGCTCGCTCCTTGCCGCAGGAGAGAATGATGAATGGTGCCAATAGAAAACCAAAGGAGCCGCTGTTGCGGATCAATGCGTTGATACCTTTGCATATCAAAGAAAGAACTGGGTTGCTTCGGTCTGCGTTATAAAATCCTTTCTCTACTTTAAGCTTGAACTGGTAGGGTGCCAATAAGTCCTCATAAGTCTGTATGGGAAGGATTCGTTCGGCCCAATTACCTGTAGCCGGATCGCAAGTATTGTATGGGTCTTCCGGGCTTGGTAAACTCTTTTTCTCGATCGCTTTTTGGATGTCGGGATAGGTCAAGCCTCTAGTCTGCCGGGCCCATGTCTCTACTTCTTTTGGGGAGAAAGCCGGGCAAAGTTTCGTTATGAATTGCTCTCGTAATGTATAATAGTTGGGGGATTCCAAAGATCCACTTTCGCATCCGACCATCATCTTATGTAACCGTTGTTGGACATACGGGTTGAATGGTGTAGAGGCTGTCGTGAATAGTAGATACATGGAATCGTTTATATGGATTAAATCCTTGAAGAACAAAGATAAATCATAGACATGCTCTATCAGGTCCGTAGCGATTAAAAGTTGGGGGTAGACTTTGTTCCTTGCGCACCAGTCCGCAAGAACATCTGAATCTCCATGGAGTATGATATCGGGGCCTATTCCTATTATTTGTTTCAATAGCTGGATCGTCTCCACGGAAGATGGGTTAAGATCAATATAAATAACTTGTCCTATTCCTATGGATTTCGCCAGAATACTAAGGAAGCCGGTTCCTCCTCCATAATCGATTAGCGTGACATCGGAGATAGGGGTTTGTATCGCTTGAAGTCCTCTTTGTAGGCAATCTGCGTATATATGCATGAAATAGCTTAACGCCGGCTTTAAGTTGCCGATGTATCGCTTATTATAATCGCTGATCGGTAATTTATTATAGTCGATCGCTTTCAAACGTTCGGTTAATGTATGTAATAAATCACTTCTATTCTCTTTCATCATATATCATCTTGTATAAACGTATCCCCTGATCTTCATTAGAAAAAGCAGGGAACAATAATTGTTTTCGTTTATCTATCACCTCTTTATCTATAGGTAGGGCCATTAATTGTTCGCAAGCCCGTATCATCTCATCCGGCGTATCGGCGATATGGCATAAAGGATCTAATCCGCTACCCGCTAGCATGAGATGATTGACAATCGTATGCCTTCCGGCGAATAAGCTGTTCAAAAGCTTTAGTTTTAGGCCGGTATCTTGAAATGTGATTAGCATATGAATTTGTGCGTTGTGGATCAATGCGTCCATACGTTCCTTACTGGGATTTGCTTCTACTTTTATATGTGGGTAAGGAGCGGCTGCCTCTCGTATCAAACGGGTCGGGTTCATGCCCGCTATTATGCAGGTATGTTTTAATTGGCTGAAAACATGCTTGGTGAGAAATAACACGGCTCGTTCATTCTCGATAACGGATAACTTGCCATGATATAAAATATAATCGGATTTTCCCGGTTCGGCCGTAATCCGGTTATTCTCGTGGAAACAAGGAACGAACTCGATCCTTTGATTGGGAAATTGTTTTCGTAAATAGTCTGCGTCTGTCGTGGATACGGCGATTATCAGATTTGCGTACCGTGCTACTTTCTGATAGGCTTGGAAGCGCATGGCCTCGATCTTGAAAAAGGCATTGCGAACCAATCCTTTGCCAGACTTTGCCAAGTGGCGATAATAATCGTGCTCGATATTGCACTCCCGGAATATCTTCATCCGGTTTCTTAAACGGGGATCGTCCATATAATAGCAGGAGTGGAGGCCCTCAAATAAGATCGGGTAATCATTTTGTAAAAGATTCTCGATCAAGCGATGATCTTTACGGCTATATACATTGTAAGGGAGCCATGTTAAATTAGCGATTACCCCGGTACGGCGTTTATAATAGAAAACCTTGTCGCAAATGCTTTCTAATTCCGGTGCATGCGGACGTTCATATTCGAAACAATGTAATATGAGTTTCACGCCGCAAGCACGCAAGGCTTCCAGTTTATAATACACATCAATAACCCCTCCGTAATTGGCGGGATAAGGTATATTGAACGATACTATGTTGAGGTATTTATCCATCTGCTTAAATTTCCTCAAATATACGCACAAATTGGCTAGCTTGTTCTTTCCGGGAATAATTCGATAGCTTATCCCGATTGACGGGCGAGGTCGTATATCCTTTTTCCTGCCATTCCTCATAGTAATGTTTCAAGAAATCGTACACCTCGTCTACCCGGGTTGCGGCCAGTCCGGAATGGGTCTCCTTGATGGCTTCGGCGAGGTAGGCCTCGTCACTTTGTACGCATAAGATGGGTTTTTCTACCGCAAGCGATTCAAAGAACTTAGTTGTCATGAAGCCTTTTGGACCAGACGTGTCAAACTTATTCGTCAAGGAAAGCAGCACCGAGCTTTTGTTCAAGATGAGGGGAATATCGGATGCCGGTACATACTCATGGTAATCCATGAAAGATTGCACCCCATGTCGTTCGGCCTCTTGGCGGATGATGGAGCGGGACTCTTGATCGGTATACCATACAACTCGAAAAGTTTCGGGGATAATGACCTTGTCCTCCGTAAGACGGGCGATGGCTGCAAATAATAACTCCGGATTTCGGATCGCTAAACTTAACAACCGTCCGGTATAGGTAATGATAAACCGGGAGGTCTTGATTTGTTGCGGATAGAACAACTCAGGATCGAATCCATTATAAATCAGTCTTACGTTGGGATTATATTGTTTGAGTACCTCCACATGCCAAGGCGATACGGTCGTGACACAATCCGCTACCTCCAAAGCGTTATTTCGCTTTCTAAGTAACCGTTTGCGAAATCGCTTTGTGATGAATGCGTCTAACCATGAAAATGTATGGAATTTATGCGATATATATTCGTTGGAGGCGTATTGCTCGATAATATCTCGTAAATCCACGACGAAAGGGAGGTTGGTATGGATCGCTAACGTCTTGGCGGCGGTTAAAGGAAAGGTGCGGTATGTGCTACACAATATCCCCTTGTATTGGTTGGTCTTTATTAAGGGGATGCATGCGTTGATTATTCTCATGTCTTTATAACCAAACAAGATGTCTAGAAACATGACCCACATCCATTCGATATGCTTTGAGATCTTTCCTGATGCTTTGTAGTAGCGGACGCAATACACGTCCGCATACCCCGTAAGGAATTCGAATGTATTGTCTTCTATGTATTCTGTCACTACGGTAACTTCCCATCCCATGCGTGTCAAATATTTGCATAGATATCCCATTCTGGGGGCGAAAGCGGGTGGGAACATATCACATATGATAAGAAGTTTATTCATGGATTCAATCAGTGTTATAAGAATAGACGAACGACTTCAAACGCTTCCGCATAGGTACATCCCGCTTGGACACCCCGTGCTCTCGCTAATGAATAGATAAAGTCCTTGGATAGATAATCTCTCGCTCCTTGCGATTTATAGGCTTTCAATGATTCTACCTTTGCGTCGATATGGCGCTCTTCCAGCCTTACAAAACATTGTGTATTGAATGTCAGGTTGTTCCAGATTAACTCATAACCTAATATATTCGTGTTTTTGAACGCCCGTAGACCCTCTTGGGCGATCGTCGTATGATCTTGGTGGATGTCGTGCAAGCTAGGGATGAAGACTAGGTCAAAATCGGATACTTTTTTCAGGCGTATTAACTCCTCTAATATCTCTTGTCTTGCGTATCCCAGTTTTCTTACTTCGTAATTGTATATGATTAGGTTTTCCGGTTCTATACCTAAGGTCTGGGTCGCTTGCTTGACCTCTGTCTTCAAGATATCTTTCGGAAAACCCTCGGGAACCGATTGCTGTGCGGTGGAGAAAGCCACATAGGTCACTTTTTTACCATCTTCTATCAGGCGTGAGATAGTTCCCCCCAACCCAAGTTCCCCATCATCCGTATGAGGGGCGAGGACTAAAATATTTTTACAATTAGTAATCATTCTTTCTGATTTATTTGAATACAGGGATTTTATTGTTTTCACTGCTTCGCTAATTCTTTTAATAGCTGGGCGTATAATTTACGTAAATAACTTCCGGACCCTTCTTGTACGGAGTCATTATGCCATAGTAAAACCAATTCACCTCCTACATTATTTACTTGTTCCACTAAATTCCGGCAATAGGTTAAAGCCCTGTCAAAATCCAGTCCCATATATTTCTCCTCCTCTAGGGTACAATCCATTATAATAAGCGGATGTAGTCGGAGAGGAGATAGCCGGCGGGTGATCGGATTGATCCAACGAACCGGGTAGCAAGTCCCTAACCGGAATCCGGAGACATCGGCGTACCCCATGGTGAAATCGTCCGTAACCCCAGCAGCCTCTATTTGGTCCATATCTTCCGGTTCCCGGATTGCCAAGAAATGATGACGGTTGAACCGAACATTTTTACCGATATGATCTTCCAGACCGGTTTTCTCTTTCCGGATAAGGCTGGGAGTCGTACCCGCTTGGTAGCTACTATGCAAACCAATAGTTACATTATGCTCTAAAGCACTTTTTATCAATTTACGAATATCTTTATTCCTCAAATCGTAATGAGGTTTGTCGTGCTTGGCTTTCCCCCCGTTCCGGATAAATAGGATAGGGTGACATTGTTCCTTCCCTATCAAGTCCTGAAGGATACTATTCTGGCGGAAAAACCAAGGGAAGGTATAAAACGGGTCTTTCTCAAGGGAACCGAATTTACCTTGAAAGGATTTATATAAACCTCTTCTATCTCTAATAGACCGTATCAAACCTTTCCACGAACGATATAGAGTCGGAGAATCTACGTCGTGCGTGAGGTAGATCTTCCGGATTTGCTTTTTTACCTCGGGTACACGTAACCGGGATTGGCGCAGCCAACGATGAAGCAGCATGCGATATTCATCCACGATCGGACGATGCAGGAAACCGGCCCGGTAGGGCAAGGACTCTTTACCGGGAAATCTTCCATGCTCATCCCGAAGTCCACGCCGTACCATCTCCTCGTATCTGGAAATGAGAAAATAAGTACTTGCGATGATATCGGCATGAACCACCCATGTATCTCTTATCCATTCCTCTTTCGGCGAGCCGAATAACAAGGGGATACCTTGAACCTCTCGCAAGGGGAGTTCTGGTAAGGAAGCGGGAGTCCCGTATGTTTGTCCATCAAAGAAGCCGGATGGAATGATAACGACGTTATATCGGTCGAATTTATTGGGATCAGCCGTGTACCCGATCGTTTCCACCAGTTCGCTAGGGACATCATCTCCTACAAGAAAGCGTATTATATAATGTAAAGTGCGATTTTTCATACCCATTTGCTTAGTTTAATGCGTGCTCTGTCTAATAAACTCAATTTCCCCCTAGATATTGTGAAAAATGGGGTTTGGATAGCTCCGAACTCGCGGAAGAAACGTTCTACTCCGGGTAACATAGACCCTTCGAAATCAAAGACCGTCGTAAATTGAGAAACGAAATGAAGACATTCCCACAGGACGTAGCTTTGCGCTCCGGAACCTCTATAGGCCGGATTTCCTCCTCCTGCGAGATAGTAAGCCGATCGATCTTGCCATACGATGAAAGCGGCCGCATGTAAATGGCCTTGCTCGTCATAACCTCCCCATAAATCACCTTGTCCTCTTTGTCGGCAAGTGGCGATCAAGTCTTTCAGTACATTCGTGTCTTCCTTGATTCGTACATGCTGGCGGTCAAATGTTTGGGTTTGTACAGCTAGGAACTCATTCAAAGGAATCCCTTTTTTTACGGATATATGGTATTTATTCTGCGCTTTCGTAATATTTCGCCGGATATTGGGGCTCATATTCTCCCATACCGCTTGATGATCCCGGATATTTTTTAATAAATAGGTATAACGTGTCGTTTGGTTATATCCCGCCCAATAAAACGGAAGCCAATCCGTAATGTCATAATTGAAATTTTGCAGGAAGTGCGGATAGCGTTTTAGTTCTTCCGTGAATTGTTTGCATAGTTCTTGACGTCGTCCTAACTCGGTCGTATATTTCGTGTCGGAGGAACTTGCGGCGAACCAAGGGCCCATCGTTTGGGTGTAAGAAGGCATTGAGACAATATCGGAATGGGGGACGTAAAGGGGGAGGGTTGCCTGTATCCTTCCCTTTTGTTCTATAAGCAAGACATCCCATTTTTTTTCTCCGCAAACCGTATCCAACCACCAGTCATGTGAGAAGATCGGTATATTTTTTTCAGTATTGCAAAGTAAACGATATTTGTCTTTATTACTCATTACAATTTTGTATAGGGGCGGGGTTTGCCCGCCCCCGCAAATTACTTGTTGGCTTTTAATGCGTCAAATATTAATTCGGATAATTCGTCTGCCAATTCGGGATTGTCCTCGACACATTGTTTTGCCGCATCACGACCCTGTCCCAATTTGGTATCATTGTAGCTGTACCATGAACCGCTCTTCTTGATGATATTCAGTTCAGAACCAAGATCGATGATCTCTCCGGAACGGGAGATACCTTGACCGAACATGATATCGAACTCTGCCTTGCGGAATGGAGGAGCCACCTTGTTTTTTATAACTTTCACACGCACTTGGTTTCCCTTGATCTCGTCACCATCTTTCAGCTTTCCAATACTACGGATATCCAAACGGACAGAAGCATAGAATTTCAATGCGTTACCACCTGTCGTCGTTTCAGGGTTTCCGAACATTACACCGATCTTATCACGCAATTGGTTGATGAAGATACAGGTCGTATTCGTCTTATTGATCGCGGCCGTCAACTTACGAAGGGCTTGCGACATTAGACGAGCTTGCAGACCCATCTTGCTGTCTCCCATATCGCCCTCAATCTCGGCTTTAGGAGTCAATGCGGCTACGGAGTCGATAACAATGATATCTACGGCGGATGAACGGATCAATTGCTCGGCTATTTCCAAGGCCTGCTCACCGTTATCCGGCTGGGAGATCCATAGGTTCTCTACATCAACGCCTAGCTTCTCGGCATAGAAACGGTCAAAAGCATGCTCCGCATCGATAAATGCGGCGATACCTCCTTTCTTCTGCGCCTCGGCGATCGCATGGATCGCTATCGTTGTCTTACCAGAAGATTCCGGACCATAGATCTCGACGATACGTCCTTTCGGATATCCACCTACGCCCAGCGCTGCGTTTAAAGCGATAGAGCCTGTCGGTATCACCTCGATATCCTCGATGCTTTCATCGCCCAGTTTCATGATCGAACCTTTTCCGTAGTTCTTCTCGATTTTATCCATTGCCGCACGTAAAGCTTTTAGCTTATCCGTGTTAGCGGCTGGTTTACCACCTTCTTCTTTCGCTTTTTCTTCGAACAAATTTTCTTCTTTTGCCATATGTGTCCCTTATAAATTAAGGATTTGATTTGCATGGTCTTTTGTCTTCACCTCTTTCGGCCCGATGATATTGGTAACAATACCTTCCTCGTTAATGATAAAGGTGGTCCGGAGAGTCCCCATGTATGAACGTCCGTACATTTTTTTCTCAGCCCACACACCAAACTGTTCTTGTAAGGCCGTGTCTGTGTCCGCTATTAAACGGAAAGGTAAGTTTTGCTTTTGTATAAAGCCTTGATGCGATTTGGCGCTATCTTTGCTTACTCCGATGATCTCGAAGCCTTTCGCTTGTAAGGCTTGATAGCCGTCACGTAAGCTGCATGCTTCCGCCGTGCAACCGCTTGTGTTATCTTTCGGGTAGAAATATAGAGCTACTTTCTTTCCTTGATAGTCACTCATCTTTACCTCTTTACCGTCTTGATCGGTTCCCAAAAACTCGGGAACCTTATCGCCTATTTGTATTGCCATATTACAATTCTAAGTCAATGTTAAACAATTCATGCCAAGGCAAACCTTGCTCATTTAGCTCTTTCATGAATGGGTCCGGATTGAATTCCTCCACATTCCATACACCCGGTTTCTTCCAAATGCCTTGCATAAATAATTTGGCGCCGATCATGGCGGGAACACCGGTGGTATAACTAACACCCTGCGCTCCTGTCTCTAGATAAGCGGCATGGTGGCTACAGTTGTTGTATACGTAATAAGTTAATTCCTTACCGTCCTTGATACCACGGATGCGGCAACCGATGGAAGTCTCGCCAGTATAATTCTCTCCCAGCTCACCCGGGTTCGGCAGTACGGCTTTTAAGAATTGGATCGGAACGATTTCCTGCCCGTTGTAAAGGATCGGGTCGATACGAGCCATACCGATATTTTGGATGACACGTAGATGAGTCAAGTATTCCTGTCCGAAAGTCATCCAGAAACGAGCCCGTTTGAGGGTCGGGAAGTTTTTGGTCAAACTTTCCAATTCCTCGTGATACATCAAATACGATTCTTTCGGTCCTACATTCGGATAATTCAAGGCTTTATGTACGCTTAACGGATCGGTCTCCTTCCATTCCCCATCCTCGAAATATTTGCCACGTTGAGTAATCTCACGGATATTGATTTCCGGATTGAAATTGGTAGCGAATGCCTTATGGTGATCTCCTGCGTTGCAGTCTACGATATCCAGATAGTGTATCTCGTCGAAATGATGCTTTGCCGCATAGGCTGTATATACGCCGGTAACCCCCGGATCGAAACCACATCCCAAGATAGCGGTAAGACCGGCTTTCTCGAAACGATCTTTATAGGCCCATTGCCAGCTGTATTGATATTTGGCTTCATCAAGCGGTTCGTAGTTGGCCGTATCTAAATAGCTAACACCGTATTCCAGACAAGCATCCATGATATGCAAATCTTGATAAGGTAAGGCCAGATTTACCACCAAATCCGGTTTGAAGGCGTTAAACAAGGCAACAAGCTCTTGCACGTTGTCTGCGTCTACCTGTGCGGTTTGCACTTTCACGTTCTTGATATCGGCGGCGATCTTGTCGCATTTACTTTTCGTACGGCTAGCTACCATGATATCCGTGAAGACATCCGCATTCATCGCTATTTTCTTAACAGCAACGGTACTTACGCCCCCTGCACCAATAACTAATACTCTTCCCATTTACTAATAGAATTAATCTTGTTAATATACAGTTTACAAGGTTTTCAACCAATGGACAAATATACGGCTTTTCCTTGACAATCCCTATATATTTATTCATTTTAGAACGGAAGAGGGAAAAGAAAGATACAGCTAATGAATGTGAATAATGAAAATAGTCGTACTTTTGTCACATTTACTGTTTAAAGTTTGGACATGAGATTCTTAAATAATGTCGGGGGTGTTTTTATTCTGCTTTTATTAGCGTTGGGGTGTAAACCTGAGGCGAAGCGGAGCCGTGTGCTTGTGATCCAATCTTTTCGGTGGGATGATAAGAACTATCTGGAATTAAACTCAGATATCCGGAAAGAGCTGGGAAAAAATCGGGTGAATGCGGACATCCGTACGTTTTATCTCGACTGCGAGTGTTATATGGCTGAGGAGGAAGAGGAACGGATGTATAACTTTATCGATACGATCCGTCTTTGGAAGCCCGACATCATATTGGTGAATGATGATCAGGCTACCTATACGTTGATGAAATGCGGCCATCCTTTTGTAAAGAAAGTTCCGGTTGTTTTCTCTGGCGTCAATTTCCCTAATTGGGATTTGCTGGAAGAATATCCGAATGTAACAGGTAGCTGGGATAAGATTGATTATGAGGAGAACCTTCGTTTGATCGATCGGCAAATGGGAAAGTCTCGCATTTATATCAATTATGATAAGACCTCCTTAGGGCAGTTGGCTTTCCGGGAGTTGATAAAAGCGGTCGATACGAGCCGGTATGTGTTGGATTATAATCAATTGGCTTTCCAATTAAATGATCCGGACTTTAAGGTGGATTCCATGATGTTTAGAACCGAGATGAGAATGAAGGCGATACGTCCTTCGAAAAATATAATCCATTTCATGCCTTTTCGTAAAGCCAATGGGGAGTTTTTATTGAGTAATATTAATGGTACCTATCCTTATTGCGTATTTTTCAATATCCGTTATGACTATACATCCGCAGGCTTGTCTAAGATGTTCGTGACTCCTTCATTTACGGCAGTGCGGGAAATCTTTAATATAAACGTGGAAGTTCTGGGAGGCTATTTTTGCTCGAACCGCATACAAGCGGCGGAACAGGCTAGGTTGGCGGCTAAAATTCTTTCCGGTACGCCTGTCTCTTCCGTTCCGATCGTAGAGAGTCCCAAAGAGTATCTGTATGATTGGGTAGAGATGCAACGTTTAGGTATTTCAAAGGAAGAGGTCCCTACTAATGTTCATGTCATAAATATGCCTATTTCCGAACGGTATAAGATAGAGGTTTTTATCGCCTCTTCCTTGGGTGTGATCTTATTGTTGGCATTGATCGGTTATTTGTTTTATCTCTATTGGCGGGAAGCAAGACGAAGGAAAGAGGTGCTCGCTAATTTAAAGCAGGAGAAAGAGCATCTTTCTTTAGCGTTGGAAGGGGGTAATATATTCGCTTGGAAATTACAGTCTGGAACTTTCCGGTTTGACAACGAGTTCTTTAGCTATGTGAATACTTCTCCTCGGGAAATTCCTTTGGATGAGCTGTACGAGATGGTCCATCCGGACGACAGGCAGAGTTTGCGATCCTTAATTGATTTCATTTGTACGGGTACAATCTCTCATCATATCCTTCAATATCGTTGCGATTTTAACGGGAAAGGTTACCAATGGTGGGAATTTCGTTACGGAAGCTTAGAGGATGCGAATGATGGGTATGTAATCAATGGCTTATGTTTGAATATCCAAAATATCAAGGATACGGAGGAGGTATTGATCTCTGCGAGGGAAAAAGCCGAGGAGTCGGATCGGATGAAGTCGGCTTTCTTGGCGAATATGAGCCATGAGATCCGTACGCCGCTGAATGCGATTGTCGGTTTCTCGAATTTAATGAACTCGGAAGAGGTCTTGGAGCCGGAAGAGCGTGAGCAGTTCGTGAAGTTGATTAATACGAACTCCGACTTACTATTGAAACTGATCAATGATATTTTAGATCTTTCCCGTATGGAATCCGGAAAGATGAGTTTTGTTTTCGATCGCCATGATTTGAATGTCTTGATCAATGAAATCTATTGTACTTTCCAATTGATGATGCCCGAGGGGGTAGAGCTACGCATGCGTGTCCCCGAGATCCCGGTGGTTGTGGCGGTAGATCCTTATCGGCTGAAACAAGTATTGTCTAATTTTATCAATAATGCCATCAAGTTCACGACTTCGGGCTATATAGAAGTTGGATACTATTTCTGTACGAAAGGCGACTGCCTTCATATCTATGTAGAAGACACTGGTATCGGCATCCCTGAGGAGAAACAGAAGCAAGTCTTTGATCGTTTTTGCAAATTGGATGAGTTTGCGCAAGGCACCGGACTCGGACTGGCGATTTGCCAAGTGATAGCGCAGCGTTTCGGCGGTGAGATACAATTGAAGTCAGAATATGGTAAAGGTAGCCGTTTTACGCTAACTTTGCCTAAAGAACGTATAGGTTGACAAAGCATGGAACAAATAGAGGAACTTTCACGATTTATCAAGGAACATGCGTCGGATGATTTGAATCGTCTGTTGCTTTCCGCCTCTCGTTATCCGGGGATCGATATCCCTTTCGTGGTGGATCAATTAAAATCTCGGCGGCAGATCAAGGATAAACTACCTTCATGGTATCAAAACGATCGACTGGTTTTTCCGGCGAAGATAGCGGCGGAGCAATGTTCCTCGGAACAGACTGCCTTGTACAAACAGAGGTTGGTAGATCCACAGGCACATGTATGTGATTTGACTGGTGGATTGGGGATCGATAGCTATTTCTTCTCCCGGAAAGTACGGCAGGTTACCTATATCGAACGCTTTTCCGCTTATTGCGAGGCGGCTATCCATAATTTCAAGGTGCTAGACGTTGGTAACGTAACGGTATTGAATGGTGATTCTACGGAGTTGATAGATAAGATCGATGGAATAGATGTGTTTTATATCGATCCGGCTCGTAGGGGAGAGGGGAATAAGCGGGTTTTTGCGCTGCAAGATTGCGAGCCGGATTTGACAAAGTTGGTTCCTGTCTTGTTTGGTCATGCCTCTAAGGTGATCGCTAAATTATCTCCGATGGCGGATATTCATATGACGTTGGATTTGCTTCCGGATGTGACAGCCATACAGGTGCTTTCGGTGAAAAATGAATGTAAGGAGCTTTTGTTTGTGTTGGAGCGAGGCTCGAAAGGCGGGAGTCCTCAAATCTGTTGCGTGAATTTCACTTCGGAGGAAGAGCCGGAATTGTTTGTGTTCTCATTGGTGGAAGAACGGGAAACTGTCGCTTCCATCCGTGGAGAAGTCAAGCGTTATTTATACGAACCGAACGCTTCCATCTTGAAGGCGGGTGCGTTTAAAGCGGTCGCCACTCGTTTTGGATTGAATAAATTGCATGTCAGCAGTCATTTATATACGTCGGATGAGGTTGTCCCTAGTTTTCCGGGACGTTCTTTTGTGGTAGACGAAGTGATCCCCTTTACGAATAAACAATGTAAGACCTTGTCGAGGCAGATTCCCCAAGCGAATATCACAGTCCGTAATTTCCCCCTCTCGGTGGATGAGTTACGTAAGCGAACTAAAATTGCGGATGGAGGAACTATCTATCTTTTCGCTACTACTCTGGAAAATGGGGATAAGGTACTTATCAAAACTCATAAGATATAGGATACTGCATGGGCGTTGCAGTGTTACTGCATAGGTGCTGCAGTACTATTGCTAGACCTGTTGCAGTGATATCCGAAGGGATATAAAAAAAGTGTATGATGTTATCACCATACACTTTTTATGATATGAGGTTTATATTACTTCAATAGATTCGCACGCATTTCCTCAATCTTAGCTTTTGACTCACGAGCCGTATTTATGGTTGCTACCATTCCGCTTAACGGAGCGATTGTAGTTCCTAATTGCTCCAAGTCAGGATAATATTTAGCTAAGTCGGCTGTGATCTGCTGGATGATACCGATACGTTTTTCCATATTCTCGCTCAAACCGGCGGAAATAGCGTCGCCTTTAACAACCAAGCCCGGGTTTGCGTATACAATGGCATATTCTACAGCCATGCCCCCTAACAACTCAAGCTCAACGTCAGCCTTATCATTTTCCATCATAGCGTCGATCAATTTGTTTTCTTGGTTTTTCATGAATTTGCTTAACTCCTCTTTGCTGGCGTTAGCGGGAGCGGACTCTTTCATGATGTCGATAGCGAATGGAATGTCCAGATCCGTAGTCAATTTAACCAATACGTTCTCGATATCTGTAGTCGGCTTTTTCATAGCCTTCAATACGTTCAAGTCTGCGAAGTAGATACCGCAAGCACGTGCTTTCTGGGCTTGTGTGTTCAATTCGGAAACCTTGCTGACCGGCAACATAAAATCAGTATTAGCGACAGAGATCGTAACCTCGCCGGTAGATACTTTGTAAGGCAACTCCGAATCCGGCATATCTTTCAAGAAACGAGTAACCTCGTCTTTCAACTCGGCAGTAAGCAGACCTTTAGATACTTCTCCTGCGATAGCTGCTTCTTCCTCTACTTTTTGCTCAGCGGCGTCTTGTTTTTTACTGCTGTTGCAAGATACCATTCCAAATGTAATCGCTGCTATGGTTAGCAGGCTAACAAAACTCTTTTTCATGTTATTCTTTATTTTTAGATTATATATTTTGTCATTAATCGCTCCCTTTGTTTAAATACTTGCCGGGAAACTCTGCGAAGATAGATATAATTACCAATAAAGCAAAGATTCCTAACATTAATAAATTAAATGTAAAAGTAGAAAATGTATAACCGGCGAATTTTTTCTCATGACTATAGAAAGGCGCACGTCCCCAATTATTGTCCGGTTCCAGATAAATCTGCCCGATTTTAGGATAGATCCGGTTGTGAGCCTCCTTATAGAATTGGGTACTGGTTGAGTTAAGTACCAGTTCCTCAATGGCCGAGTTATGGTGCTCTTTTTTCAAGGTGTTCAACCATTCGGAGCCATGTTCTTGAATGACCTCTTTCCGTTTTTTCTCTAATAACGCCGTGAAATTATCGCTACGGGTATGCAGGGCTTTTTCCACTTTATCCATATAGCTCTCGTAACTCTCTTTGGACGTATAGGGGGCGATACGGGCGGCACGGGATAGTACGGCCAGTTCGTTGTGGATCGTCCGGGTGTTTTCTTCCCGTTTATTCGGGATCAGGTTGAGGCTGTTTATGAGGCTGCGCACCTCGTCGGCATGGACATTCCGGTAATATTGCGCTAGGAACTTTTCTTTTTCGACCGTGAAAAATAGGCGGTTGTAGCTGTTGTTCCGGAATTGTTCCGTAACCAACGCCTCGAATGCCCAACGTGAGGGGATAACCTCACCGATAAGGGGCACTATGTTCCGGCTGGATGCGCTCCTGCTCAAATCGTCGAACTTGACAACTAAGCCGCAAAGTAAAATCTGCGGGATTAAAAGCAGCGGTATCGTTATATAGATCGCTACGATCGAGTTTAAAGATTGCGATAGTATCAAACCTGTCAGGTTGGCGAGGAATGAGGTTGCCCATAGCGTGATCCACCAAGTAAGGAACATCTCGCTTCCGATGCCTATCAATAAATTTCCTACCACTATGAATAGCAAACTTTGGATCGCTGAGATACAAAGCAGGTAGAACATCTTTGACGAGAGATAACTGCCTCGGCTCAATCGCAAGAATCGTTCTCGCTTTAGGAGCGTCCGGTCCTTGATGATCTCTTCGGCGCTGATGCTTAATCCCGTGAAAGTAGCGACAATCACCGCCATGAAAATGTAGGATACCAGATTTTTGTTCGCCAGCAAAGAATACCCGTCATCGGGTACGAAGCGGGTGAGCAGGGCCACGATCACCGCCAATAAAGGAGTCTCCAGTAAGGCGATGCACAAATACTGCTTATTGGTCAGCTTGGTTTTTATGTTTCTTTCCAAGAAGATACAGAATTGCTTCCAGATCGAGGGCTTCTGCTGATGATTCGGGGGCAGGGGGGTAGGCTTAACCTCTTGGAACTTCGGGCGGGAAGCTACATATAACTCATGCCATTCTTTTGAAGTTATCTTCCGGATGTTTGTCTGGTTTCCGCTATCGTCTATCTTTTTTGCGTCGATAATAGTTAGGATTAATTCTGGATTGATATTTCCACAAGTGCCGCACACGCTGATATCCTGATCGGTGTAATTGGCGATCCGTTTGAAATAAGTGATCGCCTCGATCGGGTTACCGTCGTAAATCGGGTAACCGCCGGTATCTAATAACCACAGGCGATCGAACAACTTATAGATCTCGGACGAAGGTTGATGGATATTGACAACCACGAGCCGTCCCCGGTGCGTTTGTTCCTTTAACAGCATGATGACCTTCTCGGAGTCGGTGGACGAGAGGCCGGAGGTTGGCTCGTCCAAATAAAGGATCGCCGGCTCACGGATAAGTTCCAGTGCTATATTTAAACGTTTACGCTGCCCTCCGCTGATCGTTTTCCGGATTGGAGACCCGACGGCCAAATCCCGGATCTTGCTCAGATCCAAATCCTCCAGTATCGTATTGACACGATCCTCGATCTCCTTTTCGGTCAGGTTCGCGAAACAAAGGCGGGCGGTATACCATAGATTTTGGAATACGGTCAGCTCCTCGATCAGCAAGTCATCCTGAGGCACGAAACCGATCAATTGCTTGCATTCCGGATCACTCAGCGGATGTCCATTCAAGCATACACTTCCCTCACCGGGGATAATATTCCCATTTAAGATGCTTAACAAGGTAGACTTACCAACGCCGCTTCCTCCCATGATGGCTACCAACTGGCCGGATTCAAGGTTGAAAGAGAAATTGTGCATACCGTTCTCGCTATTTTTGAAGCTGAACTCGATATCCCTCCCGGTTAATAAAATACGTTCCTTATGCTCATTCTGATTGAATACATCGAGGACATCACTATAATAAACCGGCAAGAATAGCGGGCTTTTGATTACGCTGCTACGTTGCCAGCCATAGAAGATACCGGAAGTAAGCGGGATATCGTTCATGAATACCCGTCCGCTGCCTTGGTAGATAAAGACCATTCGGTCGAACCGGGTCAGTCTCAACACCCGTATCTCGCCCTCCAACCCCCTTCTGTAGATATGGTTGACGTCTTTATCGCTATCATCAGCGTTGATCGTAAGTATGGAGGGGGATTTTTTACCGACAACAAAGGCGTATAGATTGTCGAAGGTATCCGTGTCGATATTAAATATCGTAGCGATCTTATGGAAAATGGCTAAGTTCTCGTTCAATCCTTCATTGTTGCCATGGGCGAACTCCATGAAACGGAGAAGAAGCAATAGCTGGTCTTCCGCAATCAATTTGGGCTTGAGCTGGTTGCATACGTTGATAATAACACTCTCTCTATCGATATCGAAGTCCGGATCATCGTAAACACTTTGTATCTCATCAAATAGCTCCATATATTCTTTATGGGAGCGGATACCAAAGTGACTGGTTAAGTAAGAATTGACGGCCTGACGCGCTTGGTCACTTTCTATTTTTGCCAACGAAGCAAATATAGCGAACAAGTTCAGTAGCCCATTGAGTATAGTTTCATTCATTCATCAAAGTATTGTTTCAAATGTCTTGCAAAGATAAGGTAAGTGAAACAAAAAACAGGTCGAATGTTAGACTTTTTAAGCAGTCAAGTGAATAACATGATCAATAATTGGGCAGAAATCACCCGGATGAACATGGATAACGGGTAAACCGTAGCGTAAGATACGGAAGGCTCGTCACCCTCGACGGTCGTATTGGCATAACTCAAGGCCATCGGATTGGCCATGCTTCCGCATAGCATACCTATGTTGTGGGCGTAATCTAGCTTGAAGAATTGCGAGGCGATGAACCCGACGATCAAGACCGGTACGATCGTCAATAGGAAACCGAGGCCGATCCATAACAATCCTTCGGCACGGAAGACGGTCTCGAAGAAATGAGCTCCGGAGTCGATTCCCAGTCCCGCCAGATAGATCACTATACCAAACTGCCGCATCATCAGGTTCGCGCTCTGGGTGGTATAAGTCGTTAGGTGGAAACGGGGGCCGAACGCACCCATCAAGATTCCAACGATGATCGGTCCTCCGGCGATACCCAGCTTGATGGGGGTACTCATTCCCGGTATGGCAATTGGGATCGCCCCGATTAATACGCCCAGCGTAAGTCCTACGAATATGGCAAGCAGGTTGGGGTTATCCAGCCGTTTCAGCTCGTCTCCCAAGATCTTACCCACGTTATTCACGGAATTGGCCTCGCCTACGATCGTTAGTTTATCCCCGATCTGTAGACGGAGGTCACGGGAGGCCACCAGATCGATACCCGCACGGTTCACTCGGGTGATGTTGATCCCGTATAGGTTGCGGAGCCGGAGCGAACCTAGCTTTACCCCGTTTACCCGGTTGCGGGTTACGACGATACGGCGGGAGATCAATTGGCTGTCGATAGCGTTCCAGTCAATATCTTCCTTATTCCAGTCCGTAGTCTCTTGTTCTCCGAAAAGTACCTTGATGGATTCGACATCCGCCTTTACGGATATGATAAGCAAATGGTCTTTTTCCTTTAAGATGGTTTCAGAGGTAGGGATCGTCACCTTTCCGTTCCTCCAGAGGCGGGAGATCACGAAATGTTTCTCTGTCAATTTCATGACTTGCTGGATGCTCTTATTGTAAATAGAGGGGTTTAATACCTGAAATTCCGCTACGTTTGTTGTCGTGTCTTGCTCCTTATGCGTGTTCTGTGTCTTTTTAGCGAATAAGGACCTCAAGATGATAATAGCGAGAATTACGCCTACGACACCTAATGGATAAGCTACGGCACAGGCCAGAGCCATATCCGTTACGTTCCTCGTATTTTCCGGATCCATCTGTAAGAGCGCTTGCTGGGCGGCACCTAGGGCCGGGGTATTCGTTACGGCACCGGATAGCAACCCTACCATAACGGGGACGGAGATTCCTGTTATCCAATGAAACACCAACGTCAAAATCAGTCCTAAAGCGATCACCCCTAATCCCATCGTATTCATTTCCACCCCGCCTTTTTTTAGGGAAGAGAAGAAACCGGGACCTACTTGCAATCCCAAGGTATATACGAAAACGATAAGCCCGAAGTTCTGGGCGAAGTTCAGCATGTCCTTATTTACGGTAATGCCCAGATGCCCTGCCATAATACCGGCGAAGAATACAAAAGTAATGCCTAATGAAATGCCGAATATCTTTAGCCGCCCTAAATACACACCAACCGCCGCCACGATAGAAATGACAGCCACGGCCTGTATCATCGAGGGTTCTGCAAGCGTCTCAAGTAACCAATTCATAAGAGTTTCTTTTTTGCTTTAGAAGCGCGAAAATACATAAAACAAAGCAATTAAAAAAATTGTAGTATCTTTGCCCACGAAATAACGATGATACAGGGTGAGGGAAACGATGGTTAAATATATAAAGTGGTTGCTGCCGGTACTTTTTATCGCATATTATAGCAGCGTCTCGCTTTTTACGCACGTCCATGTGGAGCATGGTACGACCATCGTGCATGCGCACCCTTTCAAGAAGACGGCGGACGGTACTTGCCATCATCATGCCTCTCTGGCGGAGATACAGTTGTTTCATATGCTCTCGTCTATTCATGCGATGGACGGGGCGATCCATCCGTTTCGTTTGCATTTCTATTCATCACAGATATCCCATCTTTCCGAGTCTCCGGTCTATCCGGATTATGTCGCTTCCGTTGAGGGAGTGCGATACCTGCGGGCTCCCCCGGTTGTTTGATTACATATCCAGAAATCAATATCCGTTTGTAGAGGTGGGGCAGGCCCTATCTCTATATCGGGCATTGGGCGTGCGGTAATTTATGCCGTTGATTCAAATATTGTATTTATCTAAATATTCAAACAACTATTAATCAAGCAATGAATAAGTTTATTACACTTATACTATGCCTGTGCTGTATCTTTACGTCAGCGTGGGCAGAGGGAGACGATCATGTTTCCTTGAATCCTTCCGACGCTAATATCGTAGGTCATATCCTCGATAAGAAAACAGGAGAGCATCTCTCTTTTATCAATGTCTATCTCCACGGTACGACAATCGGTACGACTACCGACGCTACCGGTCATTATTATATGAAAAATCTTCCCGAGGGGAAATACACCTTGGTCATGAAGTCTATCGGTTATAAGACCGAGGAGAAGACGGTGACTCTTAAGAAAGGGAAAACCTTGGAGATTAATTTCAATGCCGAGGAAGACGCTGTCTCCTTGGACGGAGTTGTCGTATCGGCAAACCGTAACGAGACGACCCGCCGTCTGGCTCCTTCCTTGGTAAACGTGCTCGACTCTAAGGTGTTCGAGACCACACACGCCACTTCCTTGGCCGACGGCTTGAATTTCCAGCCCGGCGTGCGTGTGGAGAATAACTGCCAGAATTGCGGTTTCCAACAAGTGCGTATCAATGGTCTGGAAGGCCCTTATACCCAGATCTTGGTGGATAGCCGGCCGATCTTCAGCGCCCTGACCGGCGTATATGGCTTGGAGCAGATCCCGGCGAATATGATCGAGCGGGTGGAGGTGATGCGCGGAGGAGGCTCGGCCTTGTTCGGCTCGTCCGCTATCGCCGGTACGATCAATATCATCACGAAGGAGCCGATGCGCAACTCTGCCCAGATCGCCCATTCGTTGACGATGATCGGGGGAAGCCGCCCAGATAACAATACCACCGTGAACGCCTCGTTGGTGACGGACGATCATAAGGCGGGTATCTACCTCTTCGGGCAGGGCCGTCACCGCGCCTCTTACGACCATGATGGCGACGGCTACTCAGAGCTTGGTAAGTTGGAGGCGAAGACCCTCGGATTCCGTTCCTACCTAAAGACCAGCAATTACTCCAAGCTCACTTTCGAGTACCATAACATCAGCGAGTTCCGCCGGGGCGGTAATTTATTGGATCTTCCGCCTCACGAGACGGATATCACCGAGCAGACCGACCACCAGATCAACGGGGGAGGCCTGAAATTCGATCTTTTCTCTCGTGACTATCATCATCGGCTGAATGTGTACACCTCCACCCAGCATACGAAACGCCAGAGTTATTACGGCGCCGGAAAAGACCCGAACGCCTATGGTAACACGACGGACATGACCTTTATCGGTGGCGCCCAATACTCCTACGAATGGGACAAATGCCTTTTTATGCCCGCTACCTTTACGGGAGGTGCCGAGTATAGCTACGATGATTTGCAGGACGAGATGCTTGGTTATAACCGTACGATCGCCCAGACCGTGCATATCGGTAGTGCTTTTGCCCAGAACGAGTGGAAGAATGATCGTTGGAGTTTCTTGATCGGTGGCCGTTTGGATAAGCATAATATGATGGATCACGTGATCTTTAGCCCTCGTGCGAACGTGCGTTTCAATCCGACGAAGGATATCAACCTGCGTATGTCGTACTCCAGCGGTTTCCGGGCTCCTCAAGCGTTCGACGAGGATTTGCATATCACCGCCGTGGGTGGCGACGTGGCGATCATCCAGATCTCCCCGGACTTGAAGGAGGAGAATTCGCAGAGCGTGAGTGCTTCCGTAGATTTCTATCATCGCTTCGGCCCGGTTCAGGTGAATTTCTTGGTGGAAGGTTTCTATACGGATTTGCGGAACGTGTTTATCTTGGAGGAGATCGGCCGTGACGAGGATAATAACCTGCTGATGGAACGCCGTAACGGAAAGGGTGCCCGTGTGATGGGTATCAATCTGGAGGGTAAGATGGCCTATTCTTGGATGCAGATACAGGCGGGCGCTACCTTGCAACGGAGCCGTTACAAGGAGGCGGAGCAATGGAGCGAGAATCCGAATATCACTCCGCAGAAGAAGATGTTCCGCTCTCCGGACGTATATGGTTATTTCACTTCTACCTTCACGCCGGTCAAGCGTTTCTCCGCTTCCTTGACGGGTACATATACGGGAAGTATGTTGGTGCAGCACTTGGCGGGTTATATCCCGGAAGATCGTGAGGAGAAGACTCGTGATTTCTTCGACTTGAATCTCAAGCTGGCTTATGACTTCCCGATCTTCAAGTCCGTGACTTTACAGGTAAATGCTGGAGTCCAGAATATCTTCGACTCCTATCAAGATGATTTCGACAAGGGAGCGCACCGGGATGCCGGGTATATCTATGGCCCGGGGATTCCCAGAAGTTATTTCGTGGGGTGTAAGATCAGTTATTAAATACTCGGCGAGCCTCCGCGGGGCTATTCCTCCACTATTCTCTCTATATAATTTGGCGGCAGGGTGGTGCGTGGCACTTTCATGCCGCCAAACCATTTATGCAAAGGCAAATCGAAACCAGTTCCATTCATGTAATTATAGAGGGAAACGCGAAGCCCCTCGCTGAAAAGCTCCGGATCGCAGCCGGATAGCGCCTCGAACTGTACGTCATTACGGGCGAATCCGCCAAAGGGAGGCTCCGTGACACGGCAACTGTACTCGGCGGGGTGCAACCCCACAGGGCTATGCGCTGTCATGGCGAAACGATGCCAAAATCCGGATTGAATCAGCCCAAGCTCAAACATTTGCCGGACCGTTTCTAAGGAATCTATGGTTTCTTGAGCGGTTTGGGTCGGGAAACCATACATCAAATAGGCATGGACCATGATGCCTGCCCCGGTAAAGTTGTTGGCGACCCGTGCCACTTGAGCCACTGTCACCCCTTTATTTATCAGCTTCAGGAGTCGGGGAGAGGCTACTTCCAGACCTCCCGACACGGCGATGCAGCCACTTCGTTGGAGAAGGTCGCATAGCTCCTCGGTATAGCTTTTCTCAAAACGGATATTTCCCCACCACACGACGGTCAGCCTGCGGCGGATGATCTCCTGCGCCATTTCCCGTAGCAAGGCGGGTGGGGCGGCCTCGTCCACGAAATGGAAACCGATCTCGCCGGTTTGCTCGATCAAGCGCTCCATACGGTCTACCAAGGTCTTGGCCGTATTCGGCTCATACCGTTTGATGTAATCTAGCGAACCGTCGCAGAAGGCGCATTTCCCCCAGTAGCAACCGTGTGCCAAGGTCAGTTTGTTCCAGCGGCCGTCGCTCCAAAGCTTGTGCATCGGGTTGGCCATTTCCATGACAGAGATGTATTTGTCCAGTGGCAAGCCTTCGTAATCCGGGAATCCGGTCTCGTTTTGCCGGCAAGCGGGATAAGCGGGGTTGTCTTGATAAACGACCCGGCTGCCGCTCTCGTCCAAGGAGAAGGTGCGTACCAGTTCCTCTTTGGGGATCGCCCCGTCCAGATAGCGCAACGTTTGGTAAAGCGGGTCCTCTCCATCATCCAGCAAGAGGTAATCGATGTATTTGAAGAAGCGGGTATCCGTGATGGAGCGAAGTTCCGTATTCACGAAACCGCCTCCCATAAGGATCGGGATATCGGGATGTGCCTGCCGTAGCCATTGGGCGAGCCGGAGGGAACTGAATAAATTCCCCGGGAAAGGTACGCTGAAAGCGATCGCCTTAGGCTTGCTCTCGGCGATGTGCTTTTCCAATAGCGGTTGCGTCAGGCGGTCGATAAAGCCGAAAGTTTTTTGGAGGGCTTCCTCGATCTCGTCGAAGGAGGAGGCGCAGCGGCCTAGATGCTCGGCATATCGGCTGAAACCGAAATCCGGGTCGATCGTTTCCCGGATCAAGTCGCAGAGATCCTCCAGATACAAGGTTGCCAGATAACGGGCTTTATCCCGTAATCCCGAAGTACCGAACGCCCATTCCAGCTCCTCCTCGTTTTGGCTCCCGCGATCGCTTTCTGGAAGGTAATTTTGATTACAGATGCGATAAGCGAGAGGATCGTTCTTTCCTTGAAGGAAAGCGACAACGGCGGTTATCGTGTCGATATACCGTTGCTTATTAGCCAGCATCCCCCGGACTTTAGCCGGATATTTACCTTTCCGTCGCTCGATCTCGGCGAATAACTCCCCGAGACCCTGCGTGGAAAACAAAGTCAAGATTGTCTCGATACCCAGATCGGTCTGCCCGGCACGTACACCCTTTGCCTCCAAATAACCTTTTAGGTAAGCCGTGGAAGGATAAGGCGTATTGATCTGCGTAAACGGAGATAAAACCAGAAGAACCGAAGCTAATCCCATATCAACTCAACTAATTTTCAATTATTCAAGCTATTGTTGATAGACTCGATATAGTCCAGAATCTCATCCCGTCCCTCTTTCTTCTCTGAGGAAGAGAGGAAGATCGGAGGAAGCTCTTCCCAAGTCTCCAGTAATTTATCCGTATAGACTTTTAGGTTCTCTTTCAAGCGTCCCTTGCTGATCTTGTCGATCTTCGTGAAGATGATGGAGAAAGGAACCCCGCTCTCACCCAGCCATTCCATAAACTCCAGATCGATCTTTTGCGCCTCGTGGCGGCAGTCCAAAAGGACAAATAGGTTGGTCAGTTGCTCGCGATCGAGGATATAGTTCTCGATGATACGTTTCAATTGCTCCCGGTTCTCCTTGCCTCGTTGGGCGAAGCCATACCCCGGAAGATCTACCAGATACCACTCGTTATTGATAAGAAAATGATTGATAAGTAAAGTCTTACCCGGTGTTTGCGAAGTCATCGCCAAGCCCTTCTTGTTGGTAAGCATATTGATCAAGGAGGATTTGCCTACATTACTTCGTCCGATGAAGGCATACTCCGGCTTATTACCCTCGGGGCATTTCCTTACGTCTGTGTTACTGATAACAAATTCTGCGCTTTTAATTTCCATAAAATATAAATTAATGAATAATGAGTAAATGAATAATGGCGAGACCTAATTCTCAATTTTCAATTTTCCATTTTCAATTGCCGAAAGCCACAGCCCGGCGAACGTGATGCCTCCGTTTACCATAAGCATCTCGTAGCCGAACGTATAGCCTGCGTATTGTTTCACCAAGAAATCCGTGGCGAGGCAAATCAACGGGGAGGCTATACAGATATAGGGCACGTATTTGTCACGGGGGTTCCGCTTCGTGAAAAGCCCGAAAACAAACAGCCCCAATAGAGGACCATACGTGTACGACGCTATCATGTAGATCGCGTCGATAACACTCCGGTTATTTACGGCCTTGAACGCCAAGATGATCAAGACGAACAAGACGGATATCATCACGTGTACCTTTAGGCGGGTACGTTTCGCCCTTTTCGCTTCCTCTCTCTGCACGCCGAGGATATCCACGCAAAAAGAGGTGGTGAGCGCTGTCAACGCCGAGTCGGCGCTACTGAAAGCCGCCGCTATGATACCGATCGTAAAGAAGATCAAGATACTCCCGCCCAAGATCCCCGAGGTACAAAACATCGGGAGGATATCGTCGTTGAGGGTTGGCAACTGGATGTTCCGCTGTGCCGCCAATGTCAGTAGCAGTACCCCCAACGCGAGAAACAAGAAGTTGACCGGCGTGAAGGCGAAGCCATATGTGTACATGTTTTTCTGGGCATCCTTCAAGCTCTTGCAGGAGAGGTTCTTTTGCATCATGTCCTGATCCAGCCCGGTCATGACGATCGTGATAAAGATACCGCTGAAGAACTGCTTGAAGAAGTTCTGCGTACTATGCCAATCGCCAAACTCGAAGATACGGAAATGAGGACTTTCCACCAAGGTCTGCGCCATACCCCCGAAATCCAGTCCCATCTTGTCCTTCACCTGCCAGATGATCACGATCAACATTGCCACGAGACAAAGGGCCTGCAACGTATCTGTCCAGATGATCGTCTTGATGCCGCTTCGGAACGTATATAGCCATACCAGCAGGATACTGAGGATAGCGGTCACGGCGAATGGGATGTTCCAAGCGTTGAACACGTAGGTTTGCAAGATCAAGACCACCAGATATAAGCGTGCGGCCGCCCCTACGATCTTCGAGAGCAGGAAGAATGAGGCCCCTGTCTTGTACCCCCTTCTCCCGATCCGGTCATCCAGATACGAGTAGATGGAGGTAAGTTGCAACTTATAGTATAGCGGTAGCAATACCTTGGCTATAATGATATATCCCACGAAGAAGCCTAATACAGTCTGCATATACGTCATATCGATCGCCCGCACCATGCCGGGTACCGATACGAACGTCACCCCCGATAAGGATGTCCCTATCATACCGATAGAAACGATATACCAAGGTGATTTCCTGTTCCCGAGGAAGAATGCCTCGTTGCTGTTATTACGTCCCGTGATCCATGCTATCAGCAGCAAGACGGCGAAATAGGCAGCGATAATAAAAAGGATCATATAGCTGTTCATGTATTGCTAACTTCTGTCTTCTTCTGCGCAAAGATACGGCTTTACTTTGAAATAACCGGCATATGCGTGGATTCTACCGTGATGGGTTTCTTGAAGCCCTTTAGGTAGTCCATGAAAGCGTCGGTCGATATGATACCTAAATTATCGAATTCCGGGATCTCGTAGCCCTTGAATAAAGAGGCGTCGTACCCGTCTCCGCCATCGGTGATGAAAGCGTCTAGGGTCACCACGCAAGGGGTATTGTCCTCGATCTCGGTCTTTTGCTCGTCTCTCGTATAGACTATTTTCTCGATCTTATTTCCGCTTAGGGTAAGCGTGAGGTCGGAGGATTGAAGGAAACCGTTCGGATTCTTCCGTCCATCCTCCAATAGCTTCTTCAACCGCTTGCCGTCGAAACGATAGGCAACGATAGCGGAGCCGAAAGGCAGGATGTTGCCGGCACGCAGTCGGGTGATATCCCCTTTCGGGAGGGCCGCACGGATACCTCCGTAATGGTTTACGCCGATCACCGGCTGATCCTTGTAAGCGGGCATCTCTTTTTGGAAACGCTTGGCGTAAGCGGCCGTGACCAACGCCCCGATAGGCGTATAGTCGAACTTATTGATGGTACGGTCGTGGATCAAGGCCTCTTTTGCCGTGGCAAGTTTCTCGTTCAGCCGATATTTATCCATGATCTTCTCCACGGCCTCTCGCATCTCCGGGTTCTCCTCGCAGGCTACACGCACGGTATCCCCTTGGATGAAAGAGATATCCCGGTGTCCGTTGAAATCTTGTATTTGGAACAGCAGTTTCCCGATATGGGTACCGTTTACGCCGGCTTGGATGATGGGGATGTTATTGATTTTATCGAGCACCAGCTCATGCGAGTGGGCGGATATGATGGCGTCTACCTTATCGATGAACGGCAGTCCTTGGGCGTTCTCCTCGGTGATGCGGTAAGGCATTTTCATATCCGTGCCGATGTGCATCAAGAGGATAATCATATCGATCTGGCCCTCTTTCTTTAACTGGTAGACGGTTTGTATGCACGCCGCTCCCAGCGGATGCGTGAACTGAAGCCCTTTCAGGTTCTCCGGCTTGGTCTTGACGTAGGTGTCCGTCGTGGTCAGTCCGATGAAGGCTATGCGCAGGGAGGAGCCATCTTTCAACTTACGCTCTACGATACGGTAGGGACTCAACCAGTCGGGGTGAGTATATCTCTTCTCTTCGGTGATATTGGCGGCCACATGGGGGATATTCAAGGCGGCGGTGTCCACTAGATAAGGAAGCCCCCAGTCGAACTCGTGGTTACCGATGGCGGACATTTCCACGTCCATCGCCTCGTACATCTCTTTGATAGGCTCGCCTTTCGTGATCTTGGAGAAATAGCTTCCGCTGAAATTATCTCCGCCTGAGACAACGATGGAATGCGGATAGCGTTGCTTCTCGTTTTGTGTCATTTGTACCAACCGGGCGGCTCCCGGCGTGATCCCGTCAGAGGCGAAAGCCCCATGGAAATCGTTGAATGAGAAAATGGCTAAAGTGTCTATCGAGCTGGACGGGGTGGCGATATCTTGTGCGAATAGGGGAGCGGTTAGCGCGCTGCCTAGCAAAAACGCCGATACGAATTGTTTTTTCAGTCCCATGGTTGTATGTATTAATAGGGACAAAAGTAGGAAAAATAACGGGATTCACCGAGGAAAACGCCTGATTCGTCGAATTCTTTTTGATCGTTTTAAACCTTCGGCCTACCTTTGTGTCATAGTAATAGCTCGTGAGAGTGAAAGCGAACCGGTTGTTCATCATAACCGGGAAATAGGTAAACATTAAGTCAAAGGGCCGCCGTCCGGATAAGATGCGGCCCTTTTGATTTATTCGGACTTGAGGTTGTTTACGGGATTGTCGTGGGTGGTACGGAATACGTTATATCCGGAAACCGCCAGTATGACGGTGAGTACCAATACGCCTCCTCCCACGAATAGATACCAGGATAGCTGGATCTTTTCCGAGAATTGTTCTTGCCATTTTTGGGAGATATAGAAAGCGATACCGCAACCTAGTAAGATGGCCGGCAATGCCATGGTGATGATATCTTTCAAGAAAATATGGAGTATGTCTTTTACCGTGGCTCCGTTAATCTTGCGGATCGCCATTTCTTTCCGGCGACGGTTCACCTCGTCGTTCGTGTATCCGATCAATCCGATGAAGACGATCAGCAAGGTGACGATGCCACCGATCATGACGGAGTCACGGAATTTCCGGGAGGAGGTGTATCCTTCCAGCATCTCGCTCTTGAAGGAGATCACGTTGAGTTCTTTATCCGGGATGAGTTGCCCCATTAGATCCTGTGTCTTGCGTAGGGCCTCGGAAGAAAGGCTATGGTACCGAATGACCATATGTTGGGCTGCCCCTTTCGTATAGAACATGATCTTGGCTCGCGGATCTTCTGCCGCTATGGAACCTAGGCGGAAATTCTCGAATACGCCCCGGATCGTGAAGAGAGGCATCGACTCGGACTTGGTATCGTGTCCGGTTATTTGTACCGTCTTGCCCACGGCTCCATCCTTCCAGTCGGCAAAAGGTTTCATGTATTCAATGAAATCGCGGCTCACCAGTATCTCTTGCGAGGAGGTGGTATTCTCTGTGAAGTACTGTCCTTCTACGATCGGGATTTCCAATACGTTCAGGTAATCGTTTCCTACGTCGTAGAGGTCGGCGATGTTGAATAGTTCCCGGTCGTCTCCCGGAAGATAGACGTTATTGCCCGAGGCTCCCCAGAAAGGAAGGTTATAGCAAGTCGTGATGGCGTCTACCTCGGGCAATCTCTGGGTTTCCTCGATCAGTTTGGCACGCCCCGTGGAGTCTACGGCGCCGATATACACATAGGCGAGGTTCTCAGGATTGTATCCCGGATGATCATTCACCATATGGTCGTATTGCTTGCCTACCACTAGCAATAAGGAGGCGAGGAAGCTGATTGCCGTGAACTGGAAGAACAAGAGTCCCAGTTTCCAAAGGCGGCGTGCTTCACGAATACTCCGGAAAACAGCCGCTACAGGAATGCGTCCTAAGAACCAGCCGGTAGCTATGCCCGTAGAGATAAGTACGACTATGACCGTGAGGCATATCGCCCACATACCCGTGGATAGGAATAACGATCGGACTCCCGTGCCGATCAGCTCCTTTATAATTCCTTGAAATCCTAGGATCAAAAGTACGACCAGCACTAGTGCGACGGTGACGTGGGTCCCTACCTCGGACAACGCCATACCTTGGATATCCTTACCGCTCGCCCCGTAACATTTGCGTACGGCCATCTCTTTCGTGCGGTTCACGATGGAGGAGATCACGATCAATATATAGTTCATTACGGCGGTGAAGATCAATACGAAGGCGATGAACGAGAGGATCAAGGCCATACGTTTGGCCATATCGTCCTCCATATGTACGTTGAGTAGTTTGTGGAAGGTGAAGGTCAGTTCCACGCCGGCTTTCTTAAGGTCGTTTACGGGGAAATGCTTGTCGATCATCTGTCTCATTCCCGCTTCCAACTGGGCCTCTGTCGTACCCGGCGATACCTTGACATAACTTTGGTAGCGGTCATTTCCGGTTAACATATGGGTTCCGTCCCACATGAACTTGCTGATGGAGGAAAGGGATACGATAATGTCATAACTCTGTTCGGTGTTGTCCGGTAGTTTCTTGAATACGCCGCCTATCGTGAGGGCTTGTCCCGGTGCGTCGTCAATCTCGAAGCGTTTTCCCATCACGTTACCGCCGATACGTTCGGCGATCTCGTCGGATACGAGCACGTACATGGGTTGGGAGAGAACTTGCTTAGGGTCTCCGATGAGCATGGGACGGGGCAATACGTCGAAAAGACAACTGTCCGCTAGGATGAAGGTCGCTTTGAGCCGATGCTTGTTGTCGGACATCGTAAAAGGGGAGCTTCCCCGGAAGTACGTATAGCGTGTGGCGGCCTCGATCTCCGGTGTCTCTTGTTTCAAGAGGGGGATTACTCCGGCGGGCGTTTGCCCGTGGTCGCCCACTTCTCCGTTCATGAAAAATTTCTCATATACTCGATAGATCCGGTCTCCGTCCGGATAGAAGTTATCGTAGGTGTTCTCGAAGTGGACTTTAGCGATCAGCACCAAGCCGATGGTCAGTCCTATACCCAAGGAGATAATCTTCATTACATTGTGTTGCCCTCTCTTAAAAAGGGAGCGAATTGCGATCCCGATGTTTTTCATATTGTTATTGTATTATTTTCCGGTAAGATAAAATCAAATACCGTGCCATTGTGTTTATGTGGTTGAAAAACAGAGGGGTGAGTAGCGTACGATTGTTTATGAGTGTCCAATAATTGGACAAGGGTGTCCAAAATCTGGACACCCTTGTTTAATACCTTTTCTCAATAGAGGCTCCGGGGAAATAATGCGTGAGGATTTTCCGGTACGAATACCCTTTGGTTCCCATCACGGCGGCTCCGATCTGGCAAAGCCCTACGCCATGTCCCCATCCGGCTCCTGTCAAGATGAAGCGGGAGGGGATATCGAGGCGGATATCCTTTTTGTCGACAACAAAGGCCGAGCTGTATAGATGCGTCTCGGATAATGTCCGGCGTATCTCAAGCTCTTTGCCGATGGTGAACGAACGGCGTACCCCTACGATCTTGAGTTTCGTGATACGTCCGGACGAACCTCTTTCCAACGGTACAAGATCGATGATCGGCCCGAAATCCATACCCGTTTTCCGGTGGATCAACCCCGATAGTTCTTCTTGCGTGTATTCTACTTTCCAACGGTAGAAATCCGTGGTCTCTTGATCGTAGTTGTTTAGCACTTGGCTAAGGATCTCCTTGTCCGTCGTATTACAGAAGGCTTCGGGTGAGGTACGTATCCATTGTTCCGCTTCCCGCTCGTCCGTCAAGTCGGGATAGGCGGGAGTCTCGCCGTCCCTCAATGCGGTAAGATAGGAGTGGGGAACCGGTTCCCAGCAATTCTCGAATTTCTCGGTCACGCCTCCGCAGCATTTCGAGAAGCGGGCGTCGCAGATCGTATCGTTATCCATCAATACCTCTCCACGGGTCTCTTTGATCACCTCCCTGACTATCGGGTTCGATGCCCGGGTAATACCTTGGTAACGCTGGCAATGGTCGTCGGCACAGACATCGAACAACTCATGGTCCTCCCGGTCGTACCAGCGGATCAAGGTCTCGTTGTCGCGGTAACAACTTTTATAGGGCGTAACCGATCCGTTCAAGTTGAAATTCTTCTCGACCTGTGCCAAGAGCCAGCTTCGCGAGATCACGGCATGGGCTTTCAGCAACTCTTTGGAGGCGTTGGCGCTCATCTCCGAGGAGATTACGCTGGTAAGGTATTCCTCCACGTCCACTTGGTTGATCGTGACGATACCTTTATCGGTCGCTACGAGGTTCAACGCCCCCTTGAAGCGTTGATCCTCCTGTCGTTGCCAGTGAAAATCCACGCCGATCGTGACTGCCCTCAAGTCGAAAGAGGATTGCGGGTTGGTCGGCTCGAAGAATAGCTCCTGATAAAGCTTCCCATTGTACACGATCTTGCCGTTTACCCAGAGGGCACGTTGCTCGCCTATGGTGAACGTGCCGGTTTCCGTATGTACATACTCTTCGTTAAAAACAAATGAGACCGCTTTGTGGGTCATGATTCCCACATTGATTACAGGTGCTTCCATATCCTTATTCCTTTATTCTATTCTTTTTTCGCGTTCAGGGAATTAAATGTGAGGTAAGCGATCATGACAAGGTACATGACAACCGCTAGTATCTCGGCGGCATTGCTAGATGCCCATTCCTCGTTCATCAAGTTGATTCCGCCGAAGCGTAAGGCCGCGCTGACCACCCCCATCAAGGCACCGCCGGCGATAAAGCCGGAAGCCAGTAACGTACCTTTCTCCAAGCGGGCTGAGTTCAAGCTTTGGTCTTTGCTACGGCTTCCTACATACCAACTGATCGCTCCACCGATCAAAAGCGGCGTATTCAGGTCCAAAGGAATAAACATACCCAAGGCGAATGCCAACGCCGGTATCTTGCAGAAGTTCAATACGATGGCGAGGACGGCTCCGATCGCGTATAAAGCCCAAGGTGCCCCCGAACCACTCATCAACGGCTCGATAACGGCGGCCATAGCGTTCGCTTGCGGAGCGGCCAATTGTCCGGTCGTGAAACCGTACGTCTGGTTCAATATCAAGATCACGCCTCCTACCGTAGCGGCAGAAACTAGTGTGCCTAAGAATTTCCAAGTCTCTTGCTTGGCGGGTGTGCTCCCCAGCCAATAGCCGATCTTTAAGTCGGTAATGAAACCTCCCGCCATGGAAAGCGCCGTACAAACCACGCCTCCGATAATCAGGGCGGATACCATGCCGGCCGGCCCTTTCAACCCTACGGCGACCAAGATGATGGAGGCGAGGATCAACGTCATGAGCGTCATGCCCGATACCGGGTTCGTCCCTACGATAGCGATAGCGTTTGCCGCTACGGTCGTAAACAGGAAAGCGATCACCCCGACCAGCAATAAGCCGATGGCGGCATGGAACCAATTATGAAGTACGCCGAACTGGAAGAACAGGAAGGTGACGATCAGCGATACGATGATACCGATCGTTATCACTTTCATCGACAAATCCTTTTGCGTACGTATAGTATTACTCTCCACAGCGTCTCCTTTTCCTTTCAACTCGTTCGCCGCCAAGCCTACGGCTCCCTTGATGATTCCCCAAGAGTTGATGATGCCGATCACCCCGGCGGTAGCGATACCTCCGATACCGATGTGGCGGGCGTAGGTGGTGAAGATTTGCTCGGCGCTCATGCTCCCGACGGTCGCCGTGATAGCGTCATTGCCGAACGTAAGTACGTCGGCGCTGAAAATGGCGGACATGGCGGGGATGATCACCAGCCATACCAAGAATGAACCGGCGCAGATGATCAAGGAGTATTTTAATCCGATGATGTAACCCAGACCTAGCACGGCAGCGCCCGTATTGATTTTCAATACAATCTTGGCCTTCTCTGCCAGCATCTCACCGGCTCCGACGATACGGGTACTGATCGTCTCGCCCCACCAACCGAAGGTGGCGATGATGAAGTCGTACAAACCACCGATTAATCCGGCGAATATCAAGGGCTTCGCTTGGCTTCCGCCTTTCTCGCCGGAGACGAGTACTTGCGTGGTTGCCGTAGCTTCCGGGAAGGGATACTTACCGTGCATATCGGATACGAAATATTTACGGAACGGGATTAATAGCAAGATCCCGATGATACCTCCTAACAAGGAACTCATGAAAACCTCGAAGAAATTGACCGTGATCTCCGGATATTTGTCTTGCAGGATATAAAGGGCGGGCAAGGTGAAAATGGCCCCCGCTACGATCACGCCGCTACTGGCCCCGATAGACTGGATGATGACGTTCTCTCCCAAGGCGTTCTTTCGCTTGAATCCGCTGGACAACCCTACGGCGATGATTGCGATCGGGATGGCGGCCTCGAATACTTGACCGACCTTCAGGCCCAGATAAGCGGCCGCCGCGCTGAATATCACCGCCATGACCAATCCCCAAAGGACGGACCAAGGCGTAACCTCCGGATAGTGTTTGTTGGGAGACATAAGAGGCTTGTAGCTTTCCCCTTCTTTTAATTCTCGGTAGGCGTTTTCTGGCAGCCCGGTTACCTTTTCTTCATTTTCTGGTTTCACGATATTAAAATGTTAGATTATTAGTTCGTAATAGCTCCACCAAACGGGTGTTGGGTGACAAATTTATGTTTTCTGGCTGAGACATGCAAGGATTCTTTAGAATAGTTAGGGCAACCGTACCCAAATTATCTATATGAATTCTTGCCCAGTAGCGTATGAATTCTTGTTCGCATGCTGTATAATTCTACAAACCACGGCGTGATCTGTACAGACCAAGTCGTGGAATATACAAATCACGTCGTGGTCTGTACATCCCACGGCGATCATTTGGAAATAGATCAAGTAGTAAGTATGTTTGTATATGGCAAAAAGAATGTTTATTACTTGAGGACATGAACAATTATACCTAGAGCAGTTATAGTTGTACATATCAAGCAAGAGATGTGCGACTTGAATGGGATGGGGGAGAAGCCGAGTAAATAATTTGAGGTTTATCGTTAATTCGTAAATTCTTTCTATTTTTGTAGTCAAATACAGAAAGTAGATGAATCAAAGATATCCTTCAGCCTTGTTGGAAAATGCCGTGAATGAATTGGCTTCCTTGCCGGGGGTGGGGAGGAAGACAGCGCTCCGGCTAGCGCTTTATATGTTGCGCCGGGACGTCGGCTATACGGAAAACTTCGCCGCGGCCTTGGTTGCCCTCCGTCGAGACGTGAAGTACTGCAAGGTCTGCCATAATATATGTGATGATGAGGTTTGCTCTATTTGCGCCAACCCCAGCCGTGACCATTCCTTGGTTTGCGTGGTAGAGAATATCAAGGAGGTGATGGCGATAGAGAATACCGGGCAATTCCGTGGCGTATACCATGTGTTGGGCGGGATCATCTCGCCGATGGATGGTATCGGACCGGGCGACTTGCGTATCGACAGTCTGGTGCGACGTGTGGCCGAAGGTGAGGTGAAAGAGATCATCTTGGCGTTGAGCACTACCATGGAAGGCGATACGACTAACTTTTTTATTTACCGGAAGCTATCCGGTTACGATGTGAGGATCAGTGTCATCGCACGTGGCGTATCTATCGGTGACGAGATCGAGTATGCCGACGAGATCACCTTAGGACGATCCATTATCAATCGTACCGAGTTCAATCTCACCTCTTCTAATTCATAAATCATAACTCATAATTAATATCCGGAATGACCTACGAAGAAACCAAGTTGTCCGTTATCATCGTTAACTATAATGTGAAGTATTTTCTGGAGCAATGCCTCTATTCTGTCCGTGCCGCCGTAACGGGGATGGACGCCGAGGTGTTCGTGGTGGATAATAACTCGACGGATGGATCTGTCGAATATCTCCGGCCTAAATTCCCGGAGGTGGTTTTCATTGAGAATAAAGATAATCCCGGTTTCGCCAAGGCTAATAATCAGGCGATTCGCCAGTGCACAGGGGAATACGTGTTATTGCTGAATCCCGATACCGTGGTGGGAGAGGAGAGCCTCCGCAGCCTGTGCTTCCAGATGGATGAGGATCCGGAGATCGGAGCTATCGGCGTGAAGATGCTGAATGGGCACGGGGTATTCTTGCCGGAGAGCAAACGGGCTTTCCCTTCGCCTTGGGTGTCGTTCTGCAAGATATTCGGTCTTTCAAAGCTGTTTCCTAACTCTCCTGCATTCGCACGTTATAGCCTGCCGTATCTGGATAAAGAGCAGACGCATAAGGTGGAGGTGCTGGCGGGTGCGTTCATGTTGCTTCGCCATGAGGCGTTGGATAAGGTCGGCTTGTTGGATGAGTCGTTCTTCATGTATGGGGAGGATATCGATTTGTCTTATCGGATCGTGTTGGGAGGCTATAAGAACTTGTACGTGCCGGAACGGATCCTGCATTATAAGGGGGAGAGTACGAAGCATGGTGACTTGAGGTACATAAGGGCTTTTTACGGCGCCATGTTGATTTTCTATAAGAAATATTATCCGGGGTCCGGTTGGTTGATGCGGATACTGATCCGGTTGGCTGTCCTGCTGAAAGCTTGCTGGGCGACGATTTCAGCCCCTCTACGCAAGAAGGCTAAAGCGGTTAAGCATCGCCGCCTTTTGATCTTGTGTAGGGAGGATCATTTTGAGGAGGTAAAGGCCGTTTGCCTGAAAGCTATGCCGGATCTGGAATTCGTGAATCTCTGGGATTTGGACGTGGAGCGTGTGATGGATGCTATCTGTCGCAAGAACCAGATGAAAGGCTTTACGGACTACGCTTTCTGCTTCCCCGATGCCCGTTACGAGCAGATGCTCTTGTTTATGGACAAGCTCGTGAACAAGAAAGCGGTTTTCCATATATATACGAAGAAGAGTGGTCGGCTTGTTTAAGTAATCCTTGGGTAAATATGTTGTTGTCGAATGATAGAGTCCGTTTGAGGGCATTGGAACCAGAGGATCTGGAGTTGTTGTATCGTTGGGAGAATGATCCGGAGTTATGGGAAGTAGGGAATACCTTGGCTCCCTATTCCCGTTATATATTGAAGGAATATATAGCGGGTAGCGACCGGAGTATCTATGAGTCTCGCCAACTTCGCTTCATGATCGAGGATTGCGATACGGGGACTTCCGTGGGGATCGTGGACTTATTCGATTTTGAGCCGCATCCGAACCGGGCGGCTTGCGGTATTATGCTGGACCGTAGGTATCAAGGACGTGGCTTTGCTACGGAAGCGTTAAGACTATTGATGGAATACGCTTATACGTTTTTGAAGCTTCATCAACTTTATGTGCATATTCCCGTGGCGAACGAGCCTAGCAAGAAATTATTTACCCGTCTGGGATTTGTCGAGGCGGGGACGCTTAAGGACTGGATCAGGACACCGGATGGTTATTCCGATGTCTGCATAATGCAGTTAATTTAAATACGGGTCCTTCGGATATTTTGTCCAAGTTTTATAATCATTGCCTAATAATTCTACGGAATCTTTCCAATAGCCCTCCCCATCGGCAGACAGGATATTATCGGTGGTGATATGGCTTACGGCCCACGAGTTCCGTTTGATTTCATGGTTTAATTGCCCTTCGGTCCATCCGGAGTATCCCAAGAAAAACTTCACTTTCCCATCGATTGGGTGCCCGTTGAGGATGTATCGTTTCAATGCGTTGAAATCCCCGTCGAAATATAAATAATCATTGATCTTTAATGCGTCCGGAATGATATTATCCCCTAAGGAATGAATAAAGAACAAACGGTTGGGGCTGACCGGCCCCCCCAGATAAATCGGTATCTCCGGAAATTCGGCAAACTCCTTGAAAAAAGAGTTTACGATAAGATCCGTTTTTTTATTCAAGACAAATCCCATCGATCCGTGTTCCGTATGCTCTATTAATAATACGACGGAACGTTGGAAATAGGCATCTTGTAAAAAAGGCTCGGCAATCAGAATACTTCCTTGAATAGGAAGGACATCGTTATGTGTTATTTTAAATATATTTTTATAAGATGCCATGATCGTGAATGTTAGGTTGTTACTAATTCACCGACAATATAAGGCGTTTTTTAATAAGAAGCAAATGAAAAGCCCGGGATTCAAGTTAATAAACGTGAACCGACCGGGCTTATTGTTAATTTATGCTTGATGATTTTCCTCGAATAATCTCAGTCTTTCGTCCAGCAAATCATATTGGTGATCTTTTATGAAAGAGGTACAAGCCCGTAGTCCTTGTTGGTTACTACCTGTGGTACTTAATGATATGGCGCTTACTCCGTAATAAACCAGCTCTTCCATCAATTGTCCGCCGGTCATTCCCGGGTAACCGATCGTGAAATAGAAACCGTCGGCTATCGGTTGGTCCAGATCGTGATCATAAACGATTGTGAAACCATGATCCGTAAAAATCTTCTTTAGTTTCTCCGCACGACGTCCGTATTCTTTCACTTGCGAGACAAAGTCGAACGTACCGTCCGCGGCGGCCTTGAACATGGCGGCTAAGGCGAATTGGGCCGAGTGGCTGGTTCCGGAAGATAGGGCGTATAAGACACGGTGGATATATACCGTACCGAACGTACCGCCTCCATAACGCTGAGTCAATCCCGGATAGGAGCGATGGTAAAGTTTATTGGAGATCGCTGTCACGCCGATACGCTGTCCGGCATAGCTGAACGCTTTGGAACCGGATATCTGCATGATATAATTATCGGTATAACGGGCTACGCTCGCTTGGTAAGGAGGCTCGAAAGGACATCCGAGGTCCTTGCGGAAATCCATGGCAAAATAGGCGAGATCTTCTATGACAATCACGTCGTATTTGTTGGCCATATCGCCGATGATCTTCAACTCCTCATCGGTGAGGCAGAACCAAGCCGGATTGTTCGGGTTGGAATAGATCATCGCGGCAATGTTGCCTTTGGAAAGATGCGCTTCCAAGGCCTCACGCAATCGCTCGCCACGGTATTCGTATACGTCGAACGACTCATATTTATAGCCCATAACGGCTATTTGCTGTTTCTGCACGGGGAATCCGGGGTCGATAAACAAGATGGTGTCTTTTCCCGGCGTACATTGTCCGGCCGTAAGGAAAGAGGCGTATGTGCCCTGCATGGAACCGGTTACGGGTACGCAACACTCCGGGTCTATATCTATATTTATAAACGCCTTGATAAAGCGGGAAGCTTGCTTTTTCACTTCGGGAGTTCCGTTGATGTTCGGGTAGATAGACGCTATACCGTTACGAAGGGCTTCGATCTCAGCGTCTACGCCTACTTGAGCGGCTTTCAAGCCCGGTACGCCCATTTCCATATGGATGAACTCGGTTCCCGTTTCTTGTTCCAATTGCGTGGATATGGCAACTACCTCCCGGATAGTCGCTTTCCCAAAATCGGGAAGTCCAAAGCCATCGATAATCCGTCTGGCTGTCTGATAGTCTACAGGAGTATTTTTCATGCTAGTGTTAATTATATATGGGGGACAAAAGTATGAAATTTATCGATTTGTTCTAATTTTTTCATCCTAAACTATTGCTAATTCAAAAAATCCACCTATCTTTGCACCGCAATTCAACGGAATAGCGATAAAGAATAACACTTTGGTCTGGTAGTTCAGCTGGTTAGAATACATGCCTGTCACGCATGGGGTCGCGGGTTCGAGTCCCGTCCAGACCGCTTTTTATTTCTCCTTCCTCTTTTTAAATTTTCCTTTAATACATATTTTAGTACGATATCATCCGGTTCGATGGATTTTGCCTGATGGCATGAGGTTGTTATATTGGGAATGTTTATCTTTGAGACCAATAAAACAGATAGCCTTATGGAGAATCTAATAAAGATCGATACCGTTGATCAATACAACAAGATGTTTGGCTTGGAGACGTTGCACCCATTGGTGAGCGTGGTAGATTTATCCAAGTCCGAGACATGGCCTACTAATTTCCGGGTTAATTATGGTATATACGGACTTTTCCTGAAAGATACGAAATGCGGGGATATTCGGTATGGGAGGCAATATTATGATTATCAAGAAGGAACCGTAATAGGATTCGCTCCCGGGCAGGTGACGGGTATTGAGCTTAAGGATGGGACCCGGCCTTTGGCGCATGGGTTGCTTTTCCATCCGGACTTGATCCGTGGTACGGCTTTGGGACGGGACATCAAGCGTTATTCTTTCTTCTCCTATGAATCAAACGAGGCGTTACATCTCTCTGAGGAAGAGAAGGGGATCTTCGTGGATTGCCTGAGGAAAATCCAGATCGAGTTGGAGCACTCCATCGACAAGCATAGCAAACGGCTGATTGCGATGAATATCGAGTTGCTGCTCGATTATTGCCTGCGTTTTTATGACCGTCAGTTTACGACCCGTGCGGAGACGAATAAGGATGTGTTGGTGAGGTTCGAACGATTACTGGATGAATACCTGCAAAGCGATCTGTTAAGACAGGAGGGGCTACCTACTGTACGGTATTTCGCCGAGAAGATTTGTTTGTCCCCGAACTATTTCGGTGATCTGATCAAGAAAGAGACAGGGAAAACTGCCCAAGAAAATATACAAGACCGGATTATTTCCTTAGCGAAAGAATGGATATTAGGGACAAACAAGACCGTCAGCCAAATCGCTTACGACCTAGGATTCCAATACTCCCAGCACTTCAGCCGCATATTCAAGAAGACCGTGGGGTGTACCCCGAATGAATATCGGAAATCCCAGATGTCGTAATCGGTGTTACGGGTTATTGGATGTATTTTATGACCTTGGCGGGAACACCTCCCACGATGGCATTGTCCGGTACATCTTTAGTAACTACCGAGCCGGCTCCGACTATAGCGTTCTCGCCAATGGTTACGCCGGAGAGGATCGTTGCGTTCGAGCCTACCCAGACATTCTTTTTCAGAACGATCGGGGCAGGGTAGGTAGTGCTCCGGTCTTCGGGGGCGAAGCCGTGGTTGAGGGTGGCAAAGACCACGTTATGCCCGATCTGGCAACCGTCGTCCAGTGTCACCCCGCCAGGATCTTGAAAATGACAGCAAGCGTTGATGAAAACGTTCTTGCCTACCGTGATATTCTTCCCAAAATCCGTATAGAACGGGGGGAATACACGAAAAGACGGATCGACCGGCTTATTAAACAAGCGGGATAACAGCTCACGGATTTCCTCGGGATCGTGATATGAGCCGTTTAACTCGAATGTCATGCGTCTGGCCTCATCGCTCATCTCGTTCATAAACTGATGGACCTCGTCTCCTTTAAGAGGCTTTCTTGTCTCTACATACTTCAAGAATTCGTTTAGTGTCATAATTGCTATTTTAATAAGTTCTACTTCTTGGTTTGTTTATCCCTTTTCGATTGCAACGGCAAAGATCGATGAAATCCGGAGAAACTTTTGTAGATGGATTACAGGTATTATGACCTAAATTACATTCACTGATTCTCCAAAGCCTTATATTTCTCGATTAGTTTCTTGACCGTGACAGCGTCTGAGACCTCTTGCTTATAGGTAGTCGGGTTATAATAGGCCTCGAGGAAACTGTCTGCACCGGACCAGACTGTCTCGATAATTCCTTGGAAATGGCGAGACATTTCCGGATTTGAATGCTGGCGGAAATGGATCATATCATCTACCTGTTGAAGCGCTATCTGAGGTTTACGCCAAGGGCATGTAGCAACGTCGAAGCCTTTCATGGCAAAGTAAACAGCGGTCTGCTCGGCACGCTCATAATGCCAGTCGCAGATAAAGACATCTTTCGGGATCAAGTCGATCGCACGGTAGGTATTGTTCATGCTAGCTTCCCAAGCGCCGATCCCGGTAGTCTTGCCATCGATCAGGCGGTCTCCCCATATCATCAATCGTTTGCCTTGTGAGGCTAAGTGGTTTTGTATTTTAGTGACCTCACCGGCATATAACTCAGCCTTGTCATGTCCGCCACAACGGACGCAACTATCATGTCCGATATAAAAGACCTCGTCCATCCCTGCATGGAATAATTGAGTCTCGAAAACATCCGTCAACTCGTCTACTAAAGCGAATACGATTTTATGTACTTCCGGATGAAGTGGGCAGTAACTTTTACAATAAAGCCCGTCTGAGTTGGGCCAACCCGTATAGTTCTTGGTATCCACGTGTGGCGTCTCGTCGAACTCCGGATACTCACGTAATAAAGCGTAGGTAGTCTCAGCCCATGATTGATGCCCCAAGAGATTGATCTGGGGAGCGATACGTATTCCGTTATCCCGGCAAACCTTTACGATCTTTTTCACATCCTCTCGTGTGAGTGGGGTCGGATCCCTCAGTTCTGGATGGGACTCATAGGCATAATTCCAGTCTACCCGTAGAATCAACAAGTTGAAATGACTGGGAGCCAGTTCCTCTTGGACGAACTTCAAGAATAGATCCAACTTCTGCGCGGATGGAGCGGCGATGGCCAAGCCTCGTACGGGCATGATACTATCTAAACGGTTTGTCTCTGATTGGGCGGAAACTTGGGCCGAACCTATGGCCCATATAAGCAAGAATAGTCCGATAATCTTTTTCATATAGTGATATGTTTTAATGTTTAAATTTTTAATTTGATGTACGCTTTCGAAGATCATCACGCATATCGTGACGGCCCGGAGGATGTCGATGGCTATGTTACGTTGCGTAAAATCTATTGGTTGATCGCTCATAATATATTTAGACTAAAGGTGAATTTAATACAAGACAAATATAATCAATAAGAGACATATCATTACATTTGTGCCTTATAAATATGAATAATAATTAAAAATGATAGACATGATAAGACGATTGATTTATTGGGTTCTCCTACTTTTCGTTTGTATGGGCGCCCATGCCCAATTCCGGGTGACAGCCCATCAAGAGGGTTGGGACCGGATTCCTCCGCAAGCGCAAAAAGACGGCTTTTGGTTTCAACAATCCGTTTTAGCGAATATGGATGATGATGCCGCTATGGAAGAGGTCATGCTTTTCGGGCGGGATAATGGGCATTACCCTACTTTCGACCTGTTTAAGTTTTATTACGTGATCGTGGATAATTATACGAAAGAGATCCAATATATATCGGATGAGATCTATGTGACGGATAAATATGCGCTTACAGTGGAGGATCGCAATAATGACGGGATCTCCGAGTTATATATCGATTATTTCAAGGATGGGAAGTTTACGGTTGATGAGCGAGGATATAATTTGCGAACCACCCGTTGCTACGACCGTATCGAATGGAGCCCCGAGAGTGAAAAATTTAACCCCCAACAACCATGAGAAAGTATATCTATTTTATAGCGCTTATCTGTTGCGCCTTATCAGCCTCAACCTCTTACGCCCAGAAAAAGGTGATAAAAACGATGATGATCGCCGGGCAAGATGGTAGTCATTATTGGCGAGGTGCTTGCGAGGCCATGAAGCAGATTTTAGAGAACAGTGGAATGTTTAAGGTGGATTTCGTCTTTACCCCGAATTTCGGAGGAGATATAAATACCTTTAAGCCCGATTTCGCTAAATATAACTTGGTTGTTGTTAATTACGGAGGTGAAGTCTGGCCCGAGCCTGTCCAAAAAGCTTTCGAGAACTATGTAGCGGATGGTGGTGGGGTCGTGATTATCCATTCCTCCGTGGTACCTATGGCCGGTTGGAAAGCGTACAACGAGATAATCGGCATGCGAGCTTGGGAGGGGCGAAACGAGAAAGACGGTCCTTACCTGTATTGGAAAGAGGGCAAATATGTATACGATTATACACCCGGTTATGCGGGTTATCATGGCTTGCAGCATGAGACGATCCTAGAGCATCGTGCGCCGGAGCACCCTATTTTGAAAGGTCTGCCTATAAGATGGAAACATTTTAAGGACGAGATTTATACCCGCTTGCGTGGTCCGGTACGGAATGTGGAGATATTGGCTACCGCTTATGAGCGTGGACGCCATGAACCGTTGATGTGGACGGTGAAGTGGGGGAAGGGGCGTGTCTTTGTCGATCTGTTGGGGCATTGCGGCAATGACCCGAATATGATTTACTCGATGGAGTGTACGGGTTTTCAGGTAACCTTACTAAGAGGGGCTGAATGGGCAGCCACCGGGGAAGTGACGCAAGAGGCCCCTCGGGATTTCCCATTGGAAGATACCTGTACGCTCCGTCCGGAATTCAAGGCTCCTTTCCATGCGACGAATTAAATGCCTTAATAAGATGGTGTCTTTCGACAGAATAATCAAATTGACAAATTGTAAAGTTAAGTCCCGGAGAATCGATTTTTCCGGGACAAAGTACGGCTCGCTCCTAAATACGCAAGAAAAAATCAGTAATCGTTTGTTAAATAGATAGATGTCAAAAAACAGCCTTTCATTCTAGCGAAATTAGTTCATCGTAATTCATATCTTATGGGTTGTTTGGGCTATCTCATAGGGTTACGCTGGGGAAATGATAGGGTTATGATGCCTATTCATGACAGTTCATAACCCTATTCATGACTGCTTTCGATGCCCAACGTGACTATTGGCGTTGCCTAACACGACTAGTTGCGTAGGCTTTCATGACCTATCGTGTATAAAAAGCGGCCTTTTTGAGTAAAAAGCGCCATATATAGCTATCCTCTTTCCTCTACTTGGCAATCTCTCTCAAAAGGTTGTGTTACAAGATACGCCTTATATCTATTAAAAAGACAGGATTAGATCGTATATTTGTCATCTCGCTTACTCGTCATACGAGATATTCCCTAATTCCTTAATCTTCGAATCTCCGACTTGATGCGTGAATAACTCGATCAATTGAGCGGGCGTTAATGTCATCTGAGGCGAGAACTCGGAGGAATCCATATAACTTAATAAGCTATGGTATAATTGACGGGCCTCCGGGTATTCTTGTTGGGTTTCCAAGTCTGTCATACAGATTAATAACTTGCCCGGGCCGACATTGAATTCTTGGATCATCCCTAATTTATGGTTACGCTCCACGTTATCGATCACTTGTACGATCGGCCTGTAATTATTCGGAAGCTGGTCTAGTATCAACGGATGGCTATTCTTTATCATCGTGAACCATTGCCAGTTTGTATGGAAATCCGTCGGGAAATGAGCGAAAACCGGATGAGAGGGATTCATTAATAATCCGAGGGTACCCGGAGAGACCGGTTTCTTTACCCATTCGCAGATGGACTTAAACATCCGGTAATTCCAGTAATCTGTCTGGAATAATCCTTCTACCGTCACGTTCTTGTAAGTCTTGGCATCCGGGAACCACAATACTTTCGCCCCGTTCGCCAATAAGTTCTCGGCCTGTTTATCCCATTTCTTAATAACATTGATATCCGTAGGGATTTGCACGTTATTATGTTCCGGATAAATCCATAACGGATAATGATTGTGATAATCCGTGCCCTCGATCGCCAGCCGTAAAGTATAGGTCTCAGCCTCTTGAATGGCAGGTAAAGCGATATTTAATGGGCCTACCTCGGCCAACGTACCTTGATTGATTTGCAGCGGTATGTTGTTTTGGGCGATTACTTGATCTTGACTATTCGTCAAGGTCCAAGTTAGATGTTTCCCTTTTAAAGTGGTAGGTGTATAGTTCGCTACCTTGATGGAGCCTTTGAGCGCCTCATTCCCAGAGTAACAGAATTTAGGAAGGAGAGCCAGTAATACGACATCATCGCAAGACTCTTTCCATTCCTTGGCGGTTATCAAGCCCTTATTATCCATAAAAGCGTCCAAGATACCGACTAACGCCGTGCCCTGTCCCGGATAATCCTGTAAATCCAATAATTGGAAGCCGGCCATTCCCGGAGTACGGAACGCCATTTCCATCTCGGCCCGGTAAAGTTGCGCCATCCATTTACCGGAAGCCTTGAAGAAATCATCCGCTTGTCCGGCCATACCGGACTCGCCCAGTCGTTTGCGGAATATCTCCAGATTCCAAGGTTTTAGTGCCCCGGTATATTTCTTGATTTCCTCATAATTCGGATAACATTGGAATTGCCCGGTCTCATGTCCGATGATAGGCAATGAACATTGTTCGATAGCGGATTCGAAATTCATGACCGAGTTTGGATAGGTATGGTTGATATAACCGCCATCCTCCGCATCTGCGAAAGAGAAGGAACCCCGGGTATGGTTGCTGAATACGTTAGCGCCGGGGACTCGACAGGTCGTGAAGTAATCGTCACCCGCCGCAGGGCCGTTGAAGCCTAGATAGTCATTCGATCCAGATGCGTATAAATGCCGTCCGTTCTCACTACGGAAACGGGCGATCATGTCTACCATCGCTTCTTGATCCCCGGAAAGCTCGTTGCCGATCGCCATCATGACGAAAGAGGCGTGATTCCCGTAAGCCTCCTGTATTTGTAATCCTTCTTTGGTGAGGAAATGGATCAAAGTGGTATCGCCCTTTTCCATCTTTCCCCAGAAAGGTAGTTCCGGTTGGAGGTAAAAACCTTCGATATCGGCCGCCTCGAAACAAGCTTTAGGAGGACACCATGAATGGAAACGGCAATGATTGATACCGTATTCCTTGGCGATGCGGAAATAGCGTCTCCATGCTGCGGTATCCATCGGTACATGGCCTGTAAGCGGAAATACGCAAGCATCGTGTTTTCCACGAAGGAAGGTGGTCAATCCGTTGATGTTGAATTGTGTTCCTTCTGCTTTGAAATCTCTTAATCCGAAAGTAGTACTTTGGCTATCTTGGATATTCTCTCCTTGGATGTTCGCGGTCAAGCGATACAGGGTAGGGGAGAACTCGCTCCATTCCAAGGCGTCATCACCCATCGGTATTTGGAATATGATCTCGTCTTGTTGAACTACGATATTCTTATTGAATTGGATATGGTGCTCTAAGCCTGTGTTGAAAGCCTCCATCTCTATTTGAACGGCGGCTACGATCATTTGCTCGAATGGATTTGAAAGCTTTATTTTTACGTCCACCGTTTTTTGATCCGCATGTGGATATACTTGTATCCGGCGGATATGGAATTGTGGACGGGCTTCCAATTTCAGGTCTCCGATAATACCGTTCCAGTTTGTCTGCGTGGATTCCGTATAAGCGTGTGAATTGTCCAATAATTGGGGTGGAACGCTCAAACCGTTATCGACTAGAATAGTCAAGTGATGCTTCCCAGCCCGGAGATATGTGGACAGATCGTATTCTTGAGGGGTGGAAATATGGTCGGATGAACCGACATATATGCTATCTACCCATATTTGGGTCGGTTTTGTTCGCTCCAAGATTAACCAAATGCTCTTGCCTTCCCAATTCTCTGGAATCGTGATCTCTTTCTGATACCAAGCCTTACCTTGATAGCGGAAGGGCCTAGACAAATGAGTTGTCTCCTCCTTATCATTGTTAGGGTATCCTTTTTGGTTGGTGTCCGTGGTACCCGGTAATTGAACTTGCTCGGTGACATCTGTTGAATCCAATCGTAATTCCCAGCAACCGGCAAGCGATAATTCCTCTCTACTCTCTTTGGGAGTTTGGCATGCGAATAGCATGAGCATAAGTGGAATACTCCAAAATCTCTTCATGGTAATGTTTTTACTCTAAATATGGTTTACTTAATTAATAGTGTACAAAGGTAGTATTTTTGGCTTTTTTATTAAGGAGAAGATATGAAAAAAGAAGAAGATTTTGTTATGGGCCTGTCCATCTACATGGCTTGTCTGCGTGAGAAAAAACGGTATTCCACGGCGAAGAGTTATCAAGATGCCTTGAACTCGTTCAAGTGCTTTTGCGGTATGGAGGCGATTCCTTATGCCTATATTAATAGGAACAGGCTTTTGTGCTATCAGTCATGGTTGTTGGACAAGGGCCGTTCGTTGAATACGGTGTCCACCTATATGCGTCGGATTCGTCACATTTATAACTTGGCCGTGGAGGCGAACGAGGCTCCCTTTGTACCCAACCTGTTCAAAGATGTCTTCACGGGCGTTGAAAGCAAGCGGAAGAAGGCGTTGCCGCGAGAGATGCTGGAGCGTATGTTTAACGCCCCGTTGGGGGATCCGTCCTTGCGGCGTGTACAGTTGACCGTTCGGTTGATGTTCGCGTTCAGCGGGATAGCGTTTGTGGATCTCACGCATTTGAAATGGGAGAATATCCGGGATGGGATATTGCAGTATCACCGACAAAAGAGCGGATCTCTCATACAGCTGGAGATTCCCTCCGGGGCGTTGCGGCTGTTGGATGAGTTGTCCGCTTGTACGGCAAAGGAATCCTTTTATTTATTTCCTTTTTTGAGTGGAAGGAGAACCGGTGAGGCGGCCTACAAAGAATATAACAGGACCTTGTCCCGCTTTAACCGTGACTTGAAGTTGTTGGCGAGATCGACAGGCGTTACGCTTCCGGTCACCTCATATACGATCCGTCATTCATTCGCCTCGTTCTTGAAGGAACAAGATGTATCGATCGAGGTTATCAGTGAGTTGTTGGGGCATAAGTCTATTAAGACAACACAGATCTATTTGAAGAGCTTCTCGTTGGAACGTTTGTCGACAGTGAACCGGAATTGTTTTGAGAGCGTGTGTAAACCGATACCCAAAGTGGGGTAAGAGGCTTGCTACTTGGGAAGTAGCGTATTCTTTCACGGCGCAAAAGTAATAAAAAATAACAAATAACAAGCAATCATAAGGCTTAGTTTGTTCATTAGTTTGTGCTCCGACCTTGATTCTCCTTAAATCTTCGTTCTTATTCCTAGTGCATAGACATGGCAATAGAGACGAAATGATCTCGTATTTCCTACATCATCACGTCCCTTCCAAAAATCGAACATACATTCTTGTAGAGACGGGGCGTGCCCCGTCTCATCCCCTCAAGAGGGTAATTTAAAGATACTACCAGTCTGTGGGAGACGGGGCACGCCCCGTCTCTACAACTGGGTAATAACCATTCTCCTACCTTTTACGCTACTTCCCAAGTAGCTTAATATTTCAAGCGATGGTGATTTTCAGAAAAGCCATTTTTAAAGACATAAAGTGTTGTTTATCAGGAGTAAATACGGTGCTCTTGGTAGGGCTTTGAATTGTCGTGAGGCTTGAGTGGAGATCTTGATATAATCTTAGGAAAAGATAATCATAATGATGAATGTTTTGAGAGACGGTCGCTCGGAGAGGGGTACGGCGCGGGTTGGCAAGCGTCATGACCTGAAGACTGTACGCTGGTACGTGCTCACGCTTCCTACTACGGGTGTGGCACGACGCGACAGGATCAGCCCCGCTAAAAGCTTGGATGCCGAGCTTTCCCGGCGCGAGCGTCGTGGGGAGACGTTGTTCGAGTATTTCGCCCCCTCCTATGTGGAGGTGAGGAAGGTGGACGGAAAGATGGTAAACACGAAGCGGCCCCTGCTGTTCAACTTCGTGTTTATCCGGTCCTCCGTGGAGGAGATCTTCCAGATGAAGCGTACGCTTCCCCTATACAATTTCCTTCCCCGGGTCTCTTCCGGAGGCATGACTCATTTCCCTTATCTCTCGGATGACGAGATGGGTAATTTACGTTGGGTGGCTGAATCTTATTCCAACGAGCTTCCGGTGTACGTTCCTGACAGCGATCGCCTGCTAAAAGGTGATCGCGTGCGTATCACGTCCGGTTATTTTACCGGTATGGAGGCGGAGGTGGTGATCCAGCCGGGTGGCGGGCATAAAGATGTCATGGCGCGTATCCTCGATTGCATGTGGGTCCCCTTGTTGGAGGTGAAGCCGGGCGAGTATGAGCTGATCGAGCTGAACACCAAGGGCAAGCACGCCTATACCCATCTGGATAACGACCGTCTGCGGGAGGGCTTGCACGATGCCTTGGGACGTTACCATGCCTCCGGCAGCGTATCTGAGGAGGATACTCGTTTGGCCCGTGAGGTATTGAGATCCTACGGTTCTCTCCGTGCGGAGACGGACGTGATGCGCTGCAAGGTCTACTCGTCGCTCCTACCTACCTACAAGCTGTTAGGCGAGGAGGATGAGTTCGTACGCTTGTTCGCCACGATGCGAAGCATGCTCCCGTTGGTAAAGGCTCCGCAATCCCGTGCCTTGTTGCTGGTGACGCTCTACGGTTGCACGGACAGCGCCCTTTACCGGCAGATGGCGCACGAGGTTGTGGACCCGTGGCGGTGTGAGTCCTCGCCCAAGAAAAGCAAGTTATCCTTGATCCGCCGGCTGGACGATTACGATCGATGGCTGAGACACTAATAGAGTTGACAGTTTAAATCATAATTCAACAATCATAATTCAAAACATGTCTTCCCTTCCTTCCGGCGTTCGTTTGGTGCGGTTGCTGAACGAGCATTTAAATGATATCATGAGCCGCGAGCGTGCGAACCAAAACTTGATTCACCTGTATTGCACGGGGCCTTACTGGGTGGCATTTGAGTGCTCGGCCTATCAGTTGCGCCATGTATTCCCGGACAGCGAGATTACGCCAATGCGTTTGCTCGGCTACCCGTTCCCGGTGGTGATGGTGTCCGTTACGGATCGTTCGCTCCGCTCGTATGCCCGCAGGCACATCTTGCGAAGAGACGACATAGATTACAAATTATTAACAGCATCCCAACTCTCCCATGAGGACTACCAAGCGTGGCATGCCGGCGAGGTGAAGGGGTTGCCTTCATTAAGTGAGATCGTATGAGTGAGGTGCAAATTCTATTATTGTTATTACTGTCCGGATATCTGATCTCCGTGTCTTTGGGCATGGTGATCATCCCGAGGATCTTGGTGATCTCCCACAAGAAAAGACTGTATGATGTCCCGGATTCTCGAAAGGTACACACGACCCCGGTTCCCCGCTTGGGTGGCCTGTCGTTTTTTCCCGTGGTCTTGATGTCGTTTGCCTTGGTGATAGGCTTTCGCCTTTATCTGTGGCCCTCAGATCTGTCTAGCTTCTCGATCGAGATGCTCCATGAGTATCTTTTCTTGTTCGTGGGCATGACACTTCTTTATCTGGTGGGTGTCTGCGATGACTTGGTCGGGGTGGGTTACCGCTACAAGTTCATCGTACAAGTCGTGTCGGCCCTCCTGCTGGTGTTGTCCGGCAATTGGCTCGATACGCTGGGAGGCCTATTCGGGATCTATTCGGTCCCGGCCTTGCTGGGTGTGCCAGTCACGGTTTTCGCCGTGGTTTATGTGACAAACGCTATCAACCTGATTGACGGGATCGATGGTCTGGCCTCCGGTTTGTGCTGTATCGCCTTATCGGTCTTGAGCGTGTTCTTTTTCATTCAAGATCAATGTGTTTATGCCTTGCTCGCTATCTGTACGCTGGGAATCCTCATGCCTTTCTGGTGCTACAATGTCTTTGGCAATGCCAACTGCGGGCATAAGCTCTTCATGGGCGATGCTGGGAGTTTGACGTTGGGCTACGTGATCAGTTTCCTGATCATTCATTTATGCGTATCGAATAGTACCTCTACGGAGCGTTCGGATCCTTATTTGGTGATTGCCTTTTCCACGGTCTTGGTACCGTTGCTGGACGTGGTACGTGTGGTGCTGCGCCGCCTTCGTGAGCACAAGAACCCGTTCTTGCCGGACAAGAACCATTTCCATCATAAGTTGTTGCGCACGGGTATGCGGGTGCGGATGGTGATGGTGACGATCATTTGCGTGTCCGTTTTCTTTATCGCATTGAATATTGTATTGGCTAATCATTTGAATGTCAATTGTATATTATTTTTAAACCTGTCTCTATGGACGGTTCTTCACTTGCTGATCGATTGGCTGATCGCCCGGAATCGGCAGAAGAGGGAATCGGCATTCGACAAGAGGTTCTAGACAAGGAAAGCCGGGAAGGGCAATTCCGTCCTTCCTATAAATCAAAATACCATGAAGAAAGTATTGAAAGGCTGGCTCATCGATAATGCGGTGACCACCGACAACAAGACGGACAAGATCTTGTTACTGGCCTCGGCCGGAAGTTTAACTTTGGATGACGTGTTGGAGGAGATGTACAAGCAAGACACCGGTCTACGCCCGGAGACGATGCGTCACTCTGTGACCCTCTACCATCGGATAGTAATGGACTTGATCTTAAACGGCTATAGCGTGAACACGGGTCTGTTCCGTGCCGTCCCCCAGTTGAAAGGCGTGGTTGAGGGCGGCGTTTGGAACAAGGAGAATAATTCCATCTACGTCTCTTTCACGCAAGACAAGGCTCTGCGCGAGGCGATCGCCAAGACCGTGGTGGAGATCCTCGGCGAGAAGTCTAACATCATGTACATCCTGGAGACCGAGGATCGTAAGACGGGCTTGAAAGACGGCAGCGCCACTGCGGGTCACAACTTCTTCGTCCGTGGGGCGATGTTGAAAGTGGTTGGCGACCACGAGTCGGTAGGTGTTACGCTGACCGACTCCAAAGGTGCCACCACGAAACTGACGGATGACCAGATCACCATCAACAACCCTTCTTCGCTCACGTTGCTCCTGCCGGCTGATTTGGCGGAAGGTGAGTACACGCTGACTGTGACGACGCAGTATTCGAACTCCTACACGCTGAAAGTACCCCGCAGTATCAGTACCCCGATCTGGATTGGCGGCAAACCTGCTGATGGAGGCGGTGACAGTGAGAGTCCGGATGAGGTTTGATGATCTTATGAGCTAGTGGTTCTTTGTCCCAAGTGTTGAGACAGGTAATTCCCAAGGCATGGGAGTTATCAGTCCCAATGCTTGGGACAAATGAGGAATACAGAACCTTGTGTTAAATGAATTAAAGGAAGGAAAGAATGGAATCAATTTATCATCATACATCATTCAATGTTTTAAAGAGTATTGTAACCGATACCGGATTAAACTTTAGAGCCAGTAAATATAGTAACTATATAAATGGCGAGTATGAATGGATCAAGGATAAGGCGAATGTTGCGATTCAGGAGATGTGCGAGGAGCAGGGCGAACCTTTTGATAGTGATCCCAAAGAACATAATCCGGATGTTTTTTCAATGTGTTTACATGACAAAAGAGGAAAGGGAAGAAAAACAGCAATGAAACGTGTTTATGATAAATGCATGGTTGGGCCTGATAACTATCAAGAGGATTTGTCGGTCTGTACTTCTTGCCTCAAATAGGAAGAATTTGAATAAGAGAAGGAGTATAGGTATATGATGCCTAAATATAACCGGATCCTTTTTAGTATGATAAACAAATAACATATGAGTTAAGTGCGGAGAGTCGTGTGATGGGAGACTGCTTAGTATGGTTCTGTGAGAAAGGAAGGTTAAAGTTTCCCTCTCTTTACTTGACCTTGAAACATCTTTTTGATAATTGAAATATAGACGTACAAACTAATTAATATGCAAGCGATTATTTTAGCGGCGGGTATGGGAAAACGCCTCGGGGAATTGACTCGTAATAATACAAAGTGTATGGTGAAAGTTAATGGTACTTCCTTGATAGATCGTATATTAACTCAGCTTTCCCTGTTGGATTTGTCGAAAGTAATAATAGTTATCGGATATAAAGGGGATCTTCTACGTAACTATATTGGTCACAAATATAAAGGATTGAAGATAGAATATATAGAAAATCCAGTTTATGATAAGACGAACAATATTTATTCGCTTTCCTTGGCAAAGAAAGAGCTGCAAAAAGATGATACATTATTGATAGAATCAGATTTGATATTCGATGATACTCTTTTCCCGATGATTGTCTATAATCCATACCCTAATTTAGCGCTGGTAGCAAAGTACGAGACTTGGATGGACGGAACAATGGTTCGCTTGGATGAGGAGAATAATATTGTCAATTTTATTCCTAAGAAAGCCTTTAAATACGGAGATGTAGATTATTATTACAAAACGGTTAATATCTACAAGTTCAGCAAAGAGTTCTCCACTACGAATTATGTTCCCTTTTTGGAAGCGTATACTAAGGCTCTGGGCAATAATGAGTATTACGAGCAAGTGCTTCGGGTGATTACACTGTTGGATAAATGTGAATTGAAAGCCTTGCCTTTGCAGGGGGAAAAGTGGTATGAGATAGACGATGTGCAGGACTTGGACATTGCGGAAACGATTTTTGCCACAGAAGAAGATCGCTTGTCGCTTTATCAAAAGCGCTATGGTGGTTATTGGCGTTTTCCGAACTTACTAGACTTCTGTTATTTGGTCAATCCGTTTTTTCCACCTCAGAAGTTGAAGGATGAGTTGAAGGCTAATTTTGACGTGTTATTGGCTGAATATCCTTCTGGAATGCGTGTTAATTCGTTACTGATAGCTAGGTATTTTCATATTAAAAAAGAGTATGCCGTAATTGGGAATGGTGCGGCTGAGCTGATCAAGTCTCTTATGGAACAGATAGAGGGAAAGATTGGTGTCATATATCCGACGTTTGAAGAGTACCCAAATCGTTGCGATAAGGAACAGCTAATTTGCTTTACGCCGGATAATAGGGATTTCTCTTATTCTGCTTCCGATTTGAGAGCTTTCTTTTCTGATAAGCCTATTTCTACTTTGCTGTTGGTAAATCCTGACAATCCTTCTGGGAATTTCATTCCATACGCTGATTTGTTGGATTTGATAGCATGGGCACAACAAAGAAGAATCCGTATGGTGGTTGACGAATCATTTGTCGATTTCAGCGTAGGTTATGAAAATAATACTTTGTTGTGTGATGATGTATTGGAACAATATGAGAATCTGGTAGTGATGAAGAGTATTTCCAAGTCATACGGTGTTCCCGGTCTTCGTTTAGGCGTGTTGGCTTCGGGTAACATCGAGTTAATCAAGAAGATCAAAAGCGATATCTCTATTTGGAATATCAATTCGTTTGCCGAGTTCTATATGCAGATTTACGGGAAGTATGAGAGCGACTATAAGAAAGGTTGTGAAAAGTTTATCGCAGAACGCCAACGCTTTTATGAAGATTTGCGATCAATACCTTTCTTGCGTGTGATACCCTCACAGGCTAATTATTTCTTATGCGAGGTGACAGATAAATATAAAGCTACAGAACTTACACAACTCCTTTTGAAACATTGCAACATTCTTGTTAAAGACTGTAGCACAAAATCAGCCTTTGCTTGCAAACAGTATATTCGCTTGGCTATACGCAACAGAATTGATAATGCTTATTTCATAAAAGCACTTAACGAACTTTTGTAATAGAAATTGTTGTTCCACTGATTATTGATATACGGGGAAAATGCAATATCTCCGATTTGGGTAAATATACTTAATATCTATAAAATGATTTCTTTCTTAAAACTGGAAAATAATAAAACAGCAAAAACGTTATTTGCCAATTTTACTTATTTGTCAATTCTAGAAATCATAGGATTATTACTTCCCTTGATCTCATATCCATACGTTATAAGGACTGTTGGAGCCGATAACTATGGGGTAGTTGTTTTTTGTCAAGCTATTATTGCGTATGTAGTTATTATAATAAATTTTGGTTATAACGTTTCTGCAACAAGGAAAATAAGTGAAAATAGAACTAATGTGTTTAAAATTAGAGAAATATATTCAAGTATTGTATATCAAAAGCTATTGATATTTGCGATATGCTTGGTGAGTGGGTTGTTCGTATTAATATTCTTGAAATATGATTACTCTGTTATTCTCCTTGGATTTATAGGACTTTGCATTCAAGAAGTGTTTTTTCCTACATGGTTGTTTCAAGGACTAGAAAGGATGAAGTTTATAACAATTATCACTTTTGTGGCAAAGTGTTCATGTCTAATTTTAATTTTTTTGTTCGTACATGATAAAAAAGACTATGCTTGTATTCCAGTATTATATTCAATAGGAGGTTTTTTTACATCAGTATTATCGGTTATTATCCTTAAAAAAAAGTTCGATATATATTTTGTGAAGGTGTCTAAGTATAGGATGAAAGAGGATTTTTTAGAAAGTCTTCCTTTTTTTACATCTCGTTTATCTGCTATTGTCATGGAAAGAGGTAATGTCTTAGTGATAGGAACTTTTTTTTCTTATGATATGGTTGCTATATACGATTTGTGTGCTAAGATAGTTTCAATTTTAAAAACTCCATTTTCATTAGTAGCACAAGTTATATATCCAAATGTAGCTAAGAGTAAAAATATGCTGCTAGTGAAAAAATCTATTAAGATAGTGCTGCTTTTTGGTGCTTTTGTTTGTTTGTTTGTTTACTTATTTGCTCCTAATATTATTTTATTATTAAGTGATACTTCAATGTTAGGGGCCGTTTCGATATTAAAGATTATGGTTTTATATGTTCCAATAGTGGGGATCAGCTATCTATTTGGTGCTTCTGTTTTAGTTGTTAAAGGGTATTCAAGGGAATATAATTTAAGTGTTGTATATTCTGTCTTGTTATATATATTGATGTTATTATCATTTATCAGTTTTTCTAAAGTAAATCTTTATACAATGGCATTGGCTTTTGTTGCACCCGAATTATTTGTTGCGTTGTATAGGATTTGTATCGTTAAATATAAAAATATATTAAATTGATGGCGTATGTTATCTGATAAGCAAAAAAAACATATTTTGGTGAATCGTGATGGTTTGAAGTATTATACTGTTGAAGGGTTGGAAAAAGTACACGAAGAAATGCTACGTCTATTATTGATAATAGATACTATTGCAAAAGAAAATAATATTCCCTATTGGATAGATGGGGGTAGTTTGATTGGTATAGTACGTCATAAAGGATTTATTCCATGGGATGATGATCTGGATATTTCTCTGCTAAAAAAGGATTACCTTAGGTTAATTAAAGAAATATCAATGTATTGTGAAATGCACAATGATGTTGCACTGTTTTATAACGAGCCATTAGTAGAACATACTTGTAACTTTTTTGCCAGTAAAAAAGTATTTTCTCGTACTCAGGGTTCTTGTGTTCTTGTTCCTGTTAAAATAGATATTAGACCTGTTAATTGTATAGTTAAAAATAAAGATAATGTAATAGAAAATAATATTTATAGAGATACTGCAAATTATATCATATTTGGTAAATCTTATGGTTATATGAAAAAAACTTTAAGCCATAAAAATGAACAAATGGATTTTTTAGAATACTATAATTATAAATATGGGTTAGTAGATTCTGGATTAGAAAATGTTATAATGGTTCATCCTTATTTTGAATTTTCTAATACATTTGAGCTTACCTATAATGATTTGTTTCCATTAAAAATGCTGCAATTTGAGAATATGTTGTTGCCGGTTCCGAATAATTATGATTATTTGCTAAAAGAGTTGTATGGAGATTATATGAGTTACCCAAATATTTGCCATAGAGCACCTGTAGCATGTCAAATTTATCAAAGGCAATTGAAAGATAATCGTTTTAACTTGTGCTTGTCGATGTTTAAACATACTAACAGAGGATTGTTGTACAGGATGCGTATTATATTAGTGCAGATAAGATTGTTGGGAGTGTTTGAATATATGAAAATAAAAATTTATGAGTAATCGTGATAAAATTTTGAGTTATAGGGATTTGATAAAGAAAAAGCTGATTCCTTTAATAAATGCTGATTATGTATTGTTGGATGTACCCAACCATCCTAATATTGGTGATAATCTTATTTGGGAAGGAGAACTTCGATTTCTTGAAAATATTCATTATAAGTGTATTTACTCGGCAAATGTTCATAATTGGGATGAAAATAAGATAAAGGATGCCAAAATTATTTTATTTCATGGAGGAGGAAATTGGGGAGATCTGTATCGAGAGTGTCAAGAGCATCGTTTATATATTGCAGAGAAATTTAAAGATAAGCGCATAATAATATTTCCACAAACGGTGTGGTATAATAATAAAAGTATTCTTCCAATAGATTGTAAAATATTTAACAATCATGCGGATATTCATATTTGTTTGAGAGACCAAATGTCTATGGATATATTGTCTAATTATGTAGATGCAAAAAAACTGTATTTACTGCCTGATATGGCTTTCTTTGTTGATGTTGAAGCCATGCCGATGAGAAAGGTAAGGAATGATTGTATATTATTCATGCTTCGCACTGATTCAGAAATAGATGATATAACTTTTAAGTTGGAATCAGATTTTGACGTAAAAGATTGGCCTACATTTTCTAATAATAAATATATTTTATTATTGTACTCATATTTTGAGTATTTTAAAGTGGTGGTTTCTAAGAGATTGCAAAAATGTAAATTTCTAAATGTTTTTGTGAGTCCTATATATGGTTTAAATAGAAAAAATAATAGAGAGCGGTATATTTATAAGGGAATAAATTTTTTTTCGAACTATGAAATTATTTATACAATGCGTCTTCATGGACTAATTTTAGGTATTCTTATGGATAAGAAAGTGATAATTGTTGATAATAAATATAATAAGTGTAAAAATTATTATGATACATGGCTCCGTGAGTTTGATAATATAGAATTGATGAGCTAATTTTTTTCTGTTATAGACATCATTGCGAAATCTTATCTGCAAACATAACAATAAATGAAAGTTACAATTTTACTACCTGCATATAATGCGGCACTTTATCTTAGAGACTCTTTAGATAGCATTATGCGACAAGCATTTAAAGATTTTGATGTGCTGTTGATTGATGATGGATCTATGGATGATACCTCAAAAATCGCAATTGAGTATAGTAATATTGATAGGCGTATAAAGTATTATAAGAATGAGAAAAATATTGGTCTAATCAAGACGCTTAATAAAGGATTATCGCTTGCTAAAGGTGAATATATCGTTAGAATGGATGCTGATGATATAATGTTTGATGATAGGCTTTACAAACAAGTAAAATATATGGATTCAAATCCTGAATGCTTTGTATGCGGAGGGCAAATGGAGTATATAGGAGGCTTGACTGGAATGGCTCCTATTTTGCCTCAAAAATATGAAGATTTACTTTATTTATCTTTGATAAACTGTCCTTTGTATCATCCTACAACTATTATTAGGAACAGTGCGATTAAGCAGTTTGGATTGAAATACAATGACTCATATAAACATGCGGAAGATTATAAGTTTTGGAGTGATATAATTTTTTCACATCCTAACTCTATTGCCAATATCAAAGATGTTGTATTGTTTTATCGTATTTCGAACAACCAAATAACCGCAAAATATAGTGATGAACAAGATTTAATATCAAAAATAGTGAGAAGAGAAAATGTTCAGCATGTTTTAGTGCCATATGGTATAAAGTTGCCGGAAGTAGTGAACTGTGAAATAATTGAAAAGGAATCTTCGCTTATAAGAAAGGAGCATATTGATGCAGCTGAAATTCTGACATTGGTACTATGTATGCTGTATATGTCTATGGAAAATTCTTATGTTAGAATAAAGCATTTTATACTGTCGAAGGATTATTCTTTATTTGTTAAAAATTCTTCGAGAATCAAATTGGGATTGTCTGTTTTGTTAAGTGGAATTTTCTCTAATAGAGGGAAAAGATTTGTGATTTAAATCTTATAGTACTCGATTCATTATGCCTAAAGTTAGGTGGTATCAAAATATACTGATTATATTTTGCTTCTTTGTTTATTTCTTTCCATTTAAAGCTTACGGGTTTGATCCAAGGCTTTTAGTCTTTTTGTTTTTCTTTATTTATATGATTAAAGATGGATTGTTACTTAATAGAAAAGTAAAGTGTAGATATATAAAGACTTTGTTTTATCCTGTCTTGATGTCTTTGTTTACAGTGCTTTCAAGTGTTGTAAATACGATAACCGAAAATACGTTTATTATATTTCCTTTTCAAGTTATTTATTTATTTATTACTTCTTTCTTACTGTATATACTATATTACAAAAAGGTTTTGCAAGGTAATAAGCTTTTATGTAATAACACGCTATTTTTTGATGACATTAGTTGTACAGTCTGTTATAGCTATAGTAATGTTTGTCAATCAACCAATATGTTTATTCCTGTTTGATTTACAAGGTATAGATCTTACTAGTAGGGTTATTAAAATGTATTTTGGAGTCCGGTTGATCGGACTCGGTTGTTTCTACTTTGGAGCTGGAGCTATATATGGATTAGGCTTAATTGCTATAATGCCATTCATGTTAAAAGCGAAAAACAAGCAGCAATTAATTAAGTTGATATTGCTATATGTTTATATATTCATTGTAGGTATCTTCTTTGCAAGGACGGCTATGATTGGTTGTGTGTTTAGTATAGTGTATTTGATTTTTTGTATATTAATACCTAAAATGTGTAATAAGGTATTTTTAGTTTTCAGACAATTTATAATCTATCTTACTGTTTTTGGTATAGCATTAGTTTTCATTTATACATCATCTCCCAAATTGCAGGAAGATTATGGTGATATCATTGATTTTGGTTTTGAAGCTTTTATTAATTTAGTTGAAAATGGAGAACTATCGACTGCATCAAGTGATGGATTAACGGAATATCATTTGAGTATATGGCCGCAAAATCAAAAAACATATTATATTGGTGATATGCGTTGGACTAAAGGCGATAGTTATTATAATGATTCTGATGTTGGGTATGTTAGGTTATTGTTCTATTTTGGTGTTCCTGGAGTAATACTATTTCTATTATATCAATATAGTATAGTTAGAATTTCTGGTTTGATATTTAAAGAACGGATTCTTTCGTTTTTCTTTTTTACGGTGTTTTTTTATGCTTTGATATTATTAATTAAAGGGTATATTGATGTTGCATCATTGATATTCATTTATTTACATTATAAATCATTAGATTCAAAATATGAAAATCGTATACTTTGTTGATGGATTAAACAGAGGAGGCGTAGAGTCGGTTGTTTGTCATCTATCGTCAAGTTTCGCCAAATTGAGGAATAAGATCTATATTATATGTTTGCACAAAGATATGAATGATCTGCACCTTGAAATACCTGAATATATCTCTGTTTTTTACCTTCCTTTTGAAAGTAACAGGAATCATCATGTTAATTATATTCGTTATTTGCCGAATTTAGTGGATTTGTTGAAAAAGATAAAACCGGATATTGTTCATGCGCACAATTCCTCATTTTCATATTTCTTTTTATCTATAGGTATATTGCTATCGAGAACTGTTCCGGTTAATATTAGAAGCATACATTTTAGTGGTTTTTTTCTGGAAAAAAGAACAATCGAAGATAAAATACGTTTTATCTTCGATTGGTGTGCATGTCGATTGTTAAAAACGATAATTATATCTGTTGGTCCTACGGTAAGTCGTGTTGTTAAAAGATTATATACTTCTAATCAACATTTGACGATAGTAAATGGAATTGATACAAAAGAAAAATTTTGTAAACGTAATCTTACGAAATCGTGTATGGGGATTAGTGAAGATAAATATGTTGCTGTTTATGTTGCACGAATTTGTGAAGGAAAGAATCACGATACCCTAATCAAGGCGTGGGAAATAGTGACACAGTATCACCCTTCTGCCTTATTACTATTTATTGGAGATGGCCCACTTAAAGAACAATATCAATCTGTTGTTCATGAAAAATCATTAGATGATAAAATCACATTTACTGGTTCTATTCCCAATATTGTTGAATATCTGTCAATTGCAGATGTTGGAGTGTTTCCCTCAGAATCTGAAGGGCTACCATTGGTTCTTATGGAAATGATGGCTGTGGAACTACCTGTGGTTGCTTCTAAAATACCATCTTGCTGTGATCTAATAGAGGAGAATGTTAACGGTATTTTATATGAAACCTATGATTATAAAGATTTGGCTAACAAAATTCTGAGTGTTTTATGTGATAATGAGCTAAAGAAAAAACTTGGAGAACAAGCTAAGTTGCTTGTTTGTAATCATTACTCCATTGAAAATATGATAAATCGGCATAATATTCTTTATCAGAAGTTGCTATTAAAACAGAATTTTACAGATGCGTATAATTAACAGATTTATTAGTACTGTGAAAGGAGAAGATTTTAAATTAGATTCAAGGGTTCCATTATCTTATGTTATCTTACTTTTCCTGTCACGAGGACTATCCTTGCTTTGGGGTATTATTCGTTTTCGATCAATAAAAAAACTTTTTATACATCCTTCAAGTGTAATGAGGTGTACCTCTATGATTAAAGTAGGAAAAAATTTCAGTGTAGGAAGAAATTGTTATATAAATGCTCTTTCCCAAGAGGGGCTGATATGCGGCGATAACGTATCTATCGGTTATAATACGCACATAGAATTAACAGGTTCTTTACGGTATTTTGGAAAGGGAATGCGAGTAGGAAATTATGTCGGATTAGGTACACATGGGCATTATGGAAGTGGAATGGGCTTTTTAGAGATTGGAGATGATACTATATTCGGAAATTATGTGAGTATACATCCAGAGAATCATAATTATCATAATACAAATATTCCTATTAGGCTACAAGGTGTTAATGGTGTTGGCGTTAAAATTGGCAAGAATTGTTGGATTGGAGCAAAAGTTACGATTTTAGATGGTACTATCATCGGCGATAACAGTGTTGTAGCAGCAGGTGCTGTTGTGCGTGGACAGTTTCCTGATAATTGTGTTATAGGGGGGATTCCGGCAAAAATTATCAAATATATTTAACAATCATTCTATTTATGTTATTATCTATATGTATTCCGTGCTGTAAAAGGATTGAGCAACTAGAACTAACACTTACAAGTATTTTTCAAGATAATTCAGATGTTCCAATAACTGATTATGAGGTTATTCTTTCTGATAATGATCCTCTACATGAAATAGAACTGTTGGTTAATAAATTTGATTTTGAAAACTTAAAATATTTCCATACAGATTGTGAGGGATTTTTAAACTCCTATTGTGTTCTTACATATGCGAAGGGCACATTCTTAAAACTTCATAATAGTCAAGCAAAATTCAAAAAAGGGAGTTTGACGAAAATAATTGATGATATTAGAGGGTCGCAAAATGATAAAGCTTTACTATTCTATTCAAATGGAATGCTTAATAAAAACAGAGTGTTGGCATATGATGATTTTAATTCTTTTATGTATAACTTGTCATATTGGTCTTCGTCAAGCAATGGCTTCTGCATATGGAAAGATGAATTTGATAAGATAGGAGAAATAAAGTTAAATCCTTTATTTCCTCATACCTCCTTGTTCTTGACGCAACATTGTTTAGGAAAATATATTATTAATGATGAATATTTGTTTGATGTTCAAAGGATTCCTAAACGAGGTGGGCATAATAAATTCAAAGCTTTTACTATTGAATATCCGTCTTTGATTGATGCTGTATATAAATCTGGATATATTTCCATGAAATGTAAAAAGCATATATTGAATGATATATTATTCTATTTTCTTCCTACGCTTCTTTTTAATAAATATGTGGCAAGGATAGAATGCTTTGATATATACGGATATAAGCAAAATATTAAGAAGTATTTCCCGTGGTTTTCTTATTATTTGACATATATGTTAATACTTATTGTTCCTTTTAATAAACTATATAATCGTATTAAGAAGCGGTTGAAAAAATTATCTTTTTTAGTGTATAGTGGTTGATTTTGCTATGATAATGTGTGTATAATAAGTTGTTTACATGAAATATATAACAATCATTGGTACGGTTGGAGTACCTGCTAATTATGGAGGTTTTGAAACCTTAGTCGAAAATGTGATAGGTGAAAATGCTTCTAAGGATGGGAATTATACGGTATATTGTAGTAGTAAAAGTTATCCTAAGAGGCTTAGTTTGTATAAAGGTGCTTCGTTAAAGTATATTCCTTTAGATGCTAATGGCATTCAAAGTATCTTTTATGATATTCTGTCTTTGATTCAAGCTACACGGAGAAGTGATGTTGTTCTGATATTAGGTGTCTCTGGATGTTGCTTTTTACCCATTTATCGTTTGTTCTCAAAAAAGAAATTGATAATTAATATTGATGGATTGGAACACCGAAGAAATAAATGGGGAAAGTGGACACGGCGATTCTTGAGGTTCTCAGAAAAAATGGCTGTGAAATATGCAGATGTAGTGGTGGCCGATAATAAGGGAATTCAAGATTATGTATTAGAAGAGTATGGTAAACAGGCTGAGTTGATTGCTTATGGTGGTGATCATGTTTTGTGTGACGTTTCTGATATAGAAGATGAAGTATTAGAGCAATATGGTCTAAAAGATGTAGATTATTCTTTTTCGTTATGCAGAATAGAGCCGGAAAATAACGTACATATAACATTGGAAGCTTTTAAACGGACTGGGAAAGAATTGTTTTTTATAGGAAATTGGGAAAGAAGTTCGTATGGAAAGATGCTAAAAGATAAATATGGTGATTGTGAAAATATCCATTTACTTTCCCCAATTTATGATGTGAAGGTGTTGAATGTTCTTAGAAGCCATTGTTGCTATTATATTCACGGACATAGTGCAGGTGGTACCAATCCGTCTTTGGTGGAAGCAATGTTTTTTAATAAACCGATATTGGCTTATGATGTGATTTATAATAGAGAGACAACGGAAAATAAGGCGGATTATTTTTCTTCTGTAGAAGATCTTGTGAATTTATTGAAAATGCCTGATTCTTATTATGTTTTAAATGCAGAAAATATGATGGAAATAGCTCAAAGATGTTATCGATGGATAATGATAACAAAACAATATGAGCGTTTATATGGCGTATCTGCAAAATAAATTATTATGCCGTTAATTGAAGATTTTGGCATGTTGATTTATACTGTCCTTCCAAATAGATATTCTCTCCTTTGCAATTCATAAATGTATGATGGACTCTGAATGTATAGACTATTCTTCTTGTCTAACTTACAGACTTTTTGGGTGATACCGAATTGAAGAGTATCATGTCTGTAAGCACTCAATTTAGGGCTGAGATTTAGAATCCGTACCTTCGTTGCGAACAAAAACTTATAGATTTGTGTATAGCAACGAGGATTTAGAGCGATTTTATTTTCAGTACCAAACAGAGTCACTGCCAAGAGGCGAGTCTGTTCAGTCTTTTTGTAAAAGGAATAAGGTTTCTTGTAATATCTTTCAATCAAACAGAAGAGGGAGTAGTTGAGCAGGGAAACCTTCTTTCGAGCTCCTGTAAAATACAGTAAGGGTATGGCAGACGATCAAAAAGACCGATTCATTCAGTACTTGGCGGAACAACATTGGGAAGATGGGCTGACCAAGCGAGCGATCTATCTAAAGCCGTTTGTATCTTTGTCAAAGAGGAACGGACTAATTCTGTATCACACATAAATGCCTTCCTTTTCAATTCGGTTTCTCAAAAGTGAATCCATTTGATCCCGCAATCGGACAATATCGACATTACAGCCGAATAGGGATTGTAAATCTTCCTTTATATGTACCAATGCGAACATATTTGGCTTTGAGGTCTCTAAATAAACATCAACATCACTGTTTTCTGTTTGTTCCCCTCTGGCTACAGAACCAAATATTCCCATACGGGTAATGCTATATTTGGATGCATTCTTCGCCATATAGTCACGCAAGATGTTTATATATTCAGTTGTTGACTTCATGTCTTCTTAATTCATTTTACGCAAAGATATGATAATTAGGTAATATCTACTGTAACATAAGCCGGAAATCCGTACCTTTGGCACACGGCTTTTTCATTTAAGAAATATTGTTCATCGCTTGTTTTTGCCATAAAAATCCTTATATCCGTGCGCAGCGATACGGAAGCACCGCCTTAGGTGTTTCATCTTATCGTTCATTCTTATTTTTTTATAGGCGGAATTCAATAGCGATATGATGTTTATATTGTCTTCCGCTTTTGTTTTTGCGATAGCAAAAACAGGATTTATTTTCTTGATATACAACTTTTCACACATAATATTACTAAAGAAGAAACACCTTGACTGTCTTCGTGGCGGCATCATGACTCATTTGAGAAAATTTGTATCTTCAGTCCCTAAATACTGCAGAACAAGCAGGGAGAACTTCAAACACAAACTTGAAGACATACTCATGTTTGTCATATTGAGGAGGCTCAGCAAGTGTATTACCAGAGCTGAAATGGTATTTCTGCCTATGCCGCACTGGCGTGGCTAGGGGTATTGTTCCCTTAAATCAAAGCTTAAATGAAGATACTCCCCATGTTCACGGACAATGTCGCTATTGCTATAAACCATTGGCAGTACTTGCTTGTTTAATAGCCATTATTACGTTAATAAAATAGAGAATATGAGAACAAATGATTCAAAAACATCCGTAGACTCTAAATTGGAGGAGATGGAGGAAAAGTATCCTGTAGAGCAAATCGCTGTTAAAAATGAGAAGAAAATAACGGCCAAGGATGTAAAGGAGGCTGTGAAAGAGATTAATCCCGATACGGACAGCTTGGGTAGCAGAGGGTAAAACGTATTTTAATTTGCTTAAAAGAATAATTATTAAGATTTATAGTATTATCTTTGTGGTTGCGGTTTGTAATAAACTGAGGTATAAAGATTGGTAAATCTAGCAAATTAAATAATAAAGATGTATAGAACAAGAACTTGTGGCGACTTGCGCCTTGCGGATGAAGGTCTGGTGGTTACACTGGCCGGTTGGGTGCAGAAAACCCGCAAAATGGGAGGAATGACATTTGTCGATATCCGCGACCGTTATGGTATTACTCAGTTGGTATTTAATCAGGAGGTTGATGCAGCTCTTTGCGAAAAGGCAAATAAGTTGGGCCGTGAATTCGTGATTCAGGTTACGGGTACGGTTCGTGAGCGTTCCAGCAAGAATGCGCATATCCCGACAGGTGATATTGAGTTGATCGTTTCTGAATTAAATGTCCTGAACACTGCGCTTACCCCTCCGTTCACGATCGAGGAGGAGACAGATGGCGGTGATGACTTGCGTATGAAATATCGTTATCTGGACTTGCGTCGTGCTTGCGTTCGTAAGAATCTGGAACTTCGTCATAGAATGGCGTTCGAGGTTCGCCGCTATTTGGATGAGCAAGGTTTCTTGGAGGTAGAGACTCCGGTTCTTGTAAATTCTACCCCGGAGGGTGCCCGTGACTTCGTGGTTCCTTCCCGTATGAACCCGGGACAGTTCTACGCTTTGCCTCAGTCTCCACAGACCTTGAAGCAATTGTTGATGGTTTCCGGTTTCGACCGTTATTTCCAGATCGTAAAATGTTTCCGTGACGAGGATTTGCGTGCGGATCGCCAGCCGGAGTTCACGCAGATCGACTGTGAGATGAGCTTCGTGGAGCAAGAGGATGTCTTGAATATGTTCGAGGGCATGGCGAAACATTTGTTTAAGGTAATCCGTGGTGTCGAGTTCAAGGAGTCGTTTATGCGTATGACTTGGCAAGATGCTATGAAACAATATGGTAGCGATAAACCGGATTTGCGTTTCGGCATGAAGTTCGTCGAGTTGATGGACATCATGAAAGGCCATGGTTTCTCCGTATTCGATAACGCCGCTTACATAGGGGGTATCTGTGCGGAAGGTGCTGCAAGCTATACCCGTAAACAACTGGATGCGCTGACTGAATTCGTGAAACGTCCGCAGGTAGGTGCTAAAGGTTTGGTTTACGCCCGTGTGGAAGCGGATGGTAACGTGAAATCAAGCGTAGATAAATTCTATAGCCAAGAGGTTCTTCAAGAAATGAAGAATGCGTTCGGCGCTAAGCCGGGTGATTTGATTTTGATCCTTTCCGGCGACGATGCGATGAAGACTCGTAAGCAACTTTGCGAGTTGCGTTTAGAGATGGGTAATCAATTAGGCCTTCGTGACAAGGATAAGTTCGTTTGCTTGTGGGTAATCGACTTCCCGCTGTTCGAATGGAACGAGGACGATCAACGTTTCTACGCTATGCACCATCCGTTTACCTCTCCGAATCCGGATGATATACCGTTGTTGGACACGGATCCGGGCGCTGTTCGTGCGAATGCGTATGATATGGTTATCAATGGCGTTGAAGTGGGTGGTGGTTCTATCCGTATCCACGACAGCCAATTACAGGATAAGATGTTCAAGCTGTTAGGATTCACCGAAGAAAGAGCGCAAGAGCAATTCGGTTTCTTGATGAATGCGTTCAAGTACGGAGCGCCTCCTCATGGAGGTTTGGCTTATGGCTTGGATCGTTTCGTGTCTTTGTTCGCCGGTTTGGATTCTATCCGCGACTGTATCGCTTTCCCGAAGAACAATTCCGGACGAGATGTTATGCTCGATGCTCCGGGTGTTTTGGATCCAGCCCAGTTGGATGAACTGAATTTGATCGTTGATATCAAGAAATAATCCAATCTGAAATTCCATTCGAATGGGAATCTTATTCCATCTGAATGGAATTTTCTTTTCTTCCGAAAGGAATTACTTTTTCTCCCGAACATAAATCAAAAGATATTTAGCATGGTAAAGGTTAAAGATATATTGAGAGAAATCGAGCATTACGCCCCGCTGCCGCTTCAAGAAGGTTTTGACAATGCGGGTGTGCAAGTTGGCGACGTGAACCAGCATGCGACGGGTGTGTTGCTATGCCTAGATGTTACCGAGGAGGTGCTCGATGAAGCGATCGAGATGGGATGCAACCTGATCATCTCTCATCATCCTTTGGCCTTTAAGTCGTTTAAGTCGTTGACTGGCTCCAATTATATCGAGCGTTGCATGATGAAGGCGTGTAAGTATGATTTGGTGGTTTATGCCGCCCATACCAATCTTGATAATGCCGTAGGAGGCGTGAATTACCGTTTGGCAGAGTTGATCGGCTTGCAAAATGTACGGATCTTGAGCCCCCAAAAAGGCGCTTTGTTGAAGTTGGTGACGTTTGTCCCCGAGGCTTATGCCGAGATCATGCGGAATACCTTGTTCAATGCCGGTGCGGGAAGTATCGGGAACTATGATGCTTGCAGTTATAATTTACATGGCGAGGGAACATTCCGTGCCAATGCGGGATGCAATCCGTTTTGTGGTGAGATCGGCGAGGTGCATGTAGAGAAAGAGGTGCGTATGGAGATGATCCTTCCGGCATTCAAGAAGACAGCGGTGACCCGTGCTCTGTTATCCGTTCACCCGTATGAGGAGCCGGCTTTTGATTTTTATTCGTTATCAAACACATGGGAACAGGCAGGTTCCGGTGTAGTGGGAGAGTTGCCTGCCGAGGAAGATGAGTTAAGTTTCTTGTTACGGATCAAGGCCCTGTTTAACGTCGGTTGCGTGAAGCATTCCCCATTTACGGGTAAGTCTATCCGAGAGGTCGCTATCTGCGGAGGCAGCGGCGCTTTCTTGATCAAGGACGCTATTGCGTATGGTGCCGATGTCTTTATAACGGGGGAGGCGAAGTACAACGATTTTTACGATGTGGAGGACCAGATTCTACTGGCGGTTATCGGTCATTATGAATCGGAAATCTGTACAAAAGACATATTTTATAACATAATATCGAAAAAATTCCCTACCTTTGCGGTACATTTTTCGAATGTTAATTCAAACCCAGTAAAATATTTATAGAATGGCTACAGATAAACAATCAGCTGAAAAGGAATATACGGTTGAAGAAAAGCTTTCTACGCTGTATCAACTTCAGACGATGATGACTGAAATTGATAAGATCAAGACCCTTCGTGGTGAGCTTCCTCTGGAGGTTCAAGACTTGGAGGACGAGATCGCAGGACTGGAAACACGTCTCCAGAACTATCAAGCGGAGATCAAGGAGTTTGAGACTTCTGTTGTTGAGCAAAAGCATAAGATCACGGAATCTACCACATTGATAGATCGCTATAAGGCACAATTAGATAATGTGCGTAATAACCGGGAGTTTGATAACCTGTCTAAGGAGATCGAGTTCCAAGGTTTGGAAATTGAGTTCTCAGAGAAAAAAATTCGTGAATTCGGAGAGGCGGTAGACGCTAAGAAAAAAGATATCGCTGAGCTGACTGAGAAGCTGGAAGGCCGTAAGGCTGACTTGGTTCAGAAAAAGAGCGAGTTGGAGCAGATCATTTCCGAGACAAAGCAGGATGAGGAGAAACTTCGTGAGAAAGCGAAGAAGCTGGAAGCCGCTATCGAACCTCGTTTGTTGACCGCTTTCAAGCGTATCCGTAAAGGTGCTCGTAACGGTTTGGCTGTTGTTTATGTGCAACGTGGCGCTTGCGGTGGTTGCTTTAACAAGATCCCGCCTCAGAAGCAATTGGATATCAAGTTGCGTAAGAAAATTATTGTTTGCGAATACTGTGGTCGTATTATGATCGACCCGGAATTAGCAGGTGTAGAAGATTAATTCAAAAGATCTATAAGTAATGGCTCTAGCTAAAACCGGCTAGGGCCATTATTGTTTTTAATACAAAGATGTTATGATACATACGATACGTTTATATATAGAGAAGTACAGGCTGTTATCCGAGGATCGTCCGGTTTTGGTCGGATTGAGCGGTGGTGCTGATTCTGTGGCTTTGTTGGGCGTATTGGTGCGTTTGGGATATCCGTGTATAGCGCTTCATTGTAACTTTCATTTGCGTGGGGAGGAGTCGGATCGGGATGAGGCATTTGCCTGTGAGTTCGCGGAATCTTTGGAAGTACCCTTTCATAAGATAGATTTCGATACGATCTCTTATGCCGGAGAGAAGCATCTCTCGATAGAGATGGCTGCCCGTGAATTGCGCTATGCTTGGTTTGAGGAGATGCGGGAGCGGCTGGGAGGGCAGGCGACCGCCGTCGCCCATCACCGGGACGATAGTGTGGAGACGGTCTTGATGAATTTGATACGGGGCACGGGAATCCGGGGGATGAGCGGGATCCGTCCGAGGAATGGTTTCATCGTCCGTCCTTTGCTGTGCGTAAGCCGTGAGGATATCTTGGCTTGGTTGGCGGATCAAGGCTACGCCTATATGGTGGATAGCACGAATTTATCGGATGCTTATACCCGTAATTTTATCCGTTTGAATGTGTTGCCGCTTTTGGAGGAGATAAATCCATCGGCCCGGAATACCATCGCACGTTCCGCCGAGCATCTTTCTGCCGCAGAGACTATATATATATATGTATTGGAACAAGCCCGGAAAGAGGTTGTCGTATCGGATGATCGTCTTTCTATCGGGGCGTTGATGCGGTTTCCGGCTCCGGAGACGATTTTGTATGAGTTATTAAAAGAATATGGTTTTACCCGTCTGGTCTCGGACGATATTTTCGCTGCCTTGACCAAGGAGCCCGGTAAGCTGTTTTACTCTTCCACCCATCGTTTGCTGAAGGATCGGGATTATTTATGGATCACTTCTTTAGAGAAGAAGGAAGAGCGAACCTTCGTTTTAGATCCGGAAAAGGGTATTAATCATGAACCTATTGAACTATCTTTCCAAAAACTTGTTATAACTATAGGTTTCCCTATCGAGAAGAATAAGCGGATCGCTTATTTGGATTATGATAAACTCGATTTCCCTTTAACATTGCGGACTTGGAAAGAAGGCGATTGGTTTATTCCCTTCGGAATGAAAGGACGTAAGAAGTTGAGTGACTATTTCTCCGATCATAAATTTAGCCGGATTGAGAAGGAGCGCACATGGCTTCTTTGTAGTGGCGACGCTATCGTTTGGGTGGTAGGAGAAAGGACTGATAATCGTTTTCGTATAGACGAATCAACAAAGCGTGTGCTAATTGTGAATTTTTTGGGCTAAATCCTCGTTTATTGTAAAAATATTCTTACATTTGCGAAGATTTACTCCGCAGATATGTTACTAATGGTTCAAATTAGCTGAACAATCCGGTTATTACATGAAAATTATAATTTAATAAAGATACAATGATACCATTGGGCGTACGTCGTGTTTGCATATGTGATCCGTGTGTATGTGCCATTTATATTATTACTTCGCAATATGCAGAAATATAACATTCTAGAACTAAATGGAAAACTTCTTCCCGAACTTCAAAGTATCGCGGAAGAGTTGGGAATAAAAAAAGTTAGCAGCTTAAAGAAAGAAGAGTTGGTTTATCGGATTCTTGATGAGCAAGCGATCTCCTATGCCGGCATTCAGGCTGAAAAGATGAAAGAGAAAGAGGCTAAGAAGCCTGTAGAGGGCCGTAAGAGAGGCCGTCCGGCTAAAGCCGCTTCTCCTAAAGTGGCGAAGGCTGAGACTGCCGAAGCTGCAGAGAGTGCCCAACAGGCTCCGGAAAAGCCAGTGGCTGCTCCGGCTGACAAGAAAGAGCAAAAAGAGCAGCCTGAACGTAAGAAAAGAGTCCGTATCGAGAAAAAGGAAAAGGTAGCGGGCGCTATCGCTCCTTCCGAGGATAACAAGGAAGTGGTGGTTTCGAAAGAGCCGCAAACGATCTCTATGGTAACGGAAATCTCGGCCGTGGAAACTCCGGCGGTAGTAGAGAGCCCGGTGGAGAAACCGTTGTTGCCTCCTGTTGTGGCGGAACTTGAAACGGAAGAAGAAGCCGCTTTGCCGGAAAATACGACTCCGGTAGAGGTAGCGGAAGAAACCACTTCACCACAAGCGACGGAAGAAGAGCCTAAGCGCATCGTATTTCGCCATCCGGACGCTAAATCCGTATTGGATCAGATTTTCCCGTTCTCCGCTCCGAAACCCGAGGCTAACAAACCTCAACCCGAGGCCGCTCCCCAGCAGAATAATCCTCGACAGAACAATCGACAGAATAATCATAATAACAACCGTAATAACAATAACGCTAATAACAACCAGCAGGCTCAAGAGAAAATGTATGAGTTTGACGGCATCCTTACAGGAACCGGCGTGTTGGAGATGATGCAAGATGGTTACGGTTTCCTTCGTTCTTCAGATTATAACTATTTGACTTCACCGGACGATATTTATGTCTCTCAATCCCAGATCAAGTTATTTGGCTTGAAAACGGGTGACGTGGTAGAAGGCTCGATCCGTCCGCCGAAGGAAGGTGAGAAGTATTTCCCGTTGGTGAAAGTGGACAAGATCAATGGACGTACGCCAGAAGAGGTTCGCGACCGGGTTCCTTTCGATCATTTGACCCCGTTATTCCCGGATGAGAAATTCATGCTTACGGCACGTAAATCACCGAAAGTATACGATAATATCGCCGTACGTGTGGTTGATTTATTCTCTCCGATCGGAAAAGGGCAACGTGGTTTGATCGTCGCTCAACCGAAAACCGGTAAGACGATGTTGTTGAAAGATATCGCGAACGCTATCGCTTACAACCATCCCGAGGTTTATATGATTATATTATTGATCGACGAACGTCCGGAGGAGGTTACGGATATGGCTCGTAGCGTGGATGCGGAAGTGATCGCCTCTACATTCGACGAACCGGCTGAACGTCACGTGAAAATCGCTGAGATCGTATTGAACAAGGCGAAACGAATGGTAGAATGTGGTCATGATGTCGTGATTCTTCTGGACTCGATCACTCGTTTGGCTCGTGCTTATAATACGGTACAACCGGCTTCCGGTAAGGTGCTTTCCGGTGGTGTGGATGCAAATGCGTTGCAGAAGCCGAAGCGTTTCTTCGGTGCCGCCCGTAATATTGAGAATGGTGGTAGCCTTACGATTCTAGCCACCGCCCTTACGGAGACTGGCTCTAAGATGGACGACGTGATCTTCGAGGAATTCAAGGGTACGGGTAATATGGAGTTACAATTGGATCGTAAATTATCCAATAAGCGTATCTATCCGGCTGTGGATATCACGGCTTCCAGCACTCGCCGTGATGATTTATTGCAGGATGAGAGCACGTTGAACCGTATGTGGGTCTTACGCAAATATCTATCAGACATGAACTCAATGGAGGCTATGGAATTTGTTAAGCAACGGATGGAACAAACCGTTGATAATATGGAATTCTTGGCATCCATGAACGGTTGATAATATCCCATAAAAAAACACTATACTTTTGAGTTCAAAACAATATTGTTTTAGCTCCAAAAGTATAGTGTTTTTCTATTGAAAAAGTATAGTGCTTTTATTGCGCCTTTTTAGGTCTTCCACGATGTCCCATATTTCGTTTTTGTGGACTCGAGGATGATCCTTTATCTTCACTTTTACGAGGCCGTCCTCTGCCTCTTTTATTCATACCGTATTTTTCCGGCTCATACAAGGGCACTTCGCCGAATTCCGGGCTGACCGGTATCTTATAAACCTCTTTTTCCAAGAAATCCTCTATGCGCTTGAATTGTGCTTGTTCGTCGATCGATACGAAAGTAATCGCCAATCCTTCGCCGTTCGTACCCCGTGCCGTACGTCCGATTCGGTGTACGTAATCCTCCGGATCATGCGGGATATCGAAGTTCACGACCAACTTGATGTCATTGATATCAATTCCACGTGCTACGACATCCGTAGCCACAAGGATATCGATATGTCCGCTCTTGAATTCTTTCATGACCTCCTCCCTTTGGGATTGCTCTAGATCCGAGTGCATGGCGGCTACATTGAACTTTAATCTTTTTAAGGTAGACGCTAATTCTTTCACCTTCATTTTAGAAGAGGAGAAGATAATTACTCGTTGAGGGCGGCTTTGAGTGAAGAGATCTTGTAGAATCTTGAGCTTTTGTGGATCGTAGCAGATATATGCGGTTTGCATGATAGATTCGGGTGGGCGTGAGATAGCGATCTTGACTTCTTCCGGATCTTTTAGGATGGTTTTAGCCAACGTCCGGATCTTAGGCGGCATGGTAGCCGAGAACATGATCGTCTGGCAGTAGGGGGGCAGCTGTTTATGAACCTGCATGATGTCATCATAAAAACCCATATCCAGCATGCGGTCCGCCTCGTCTAAGACGAAGAACGACACTTTAGACAAATCTACAGTACCTAACTTAATATGGGACAATAAACGTCCCGGGGTAGCGATCACGATATCCGCACCCATCTCTAAACCTCTCTTTTGTTGTTCCCAAGCGATTCCGTCGGTACCTCCATACACGGCTACTGCGGATATGGAAGGTATAAAATAAGTGAATCCTTGAATTTGTTGGTCTATTTGTTGAGCCAATTCCCGGGTCGGTGCCATAATGACCGCATTCACCGCGTCTGTCGGATGACAACCTTTGCTTAGTTCATTAATAACTGGCAAAACATACGCCGCCGTTTTACCGGTTCCGGTCTGTGCGCAAGCGATGATGTCTTTACCTTCTAAAATGACAGGAATCGTTAACTCTTGGACTGGAGTCGTTTCGTCAAAATTCATGTCATAAAGCCCGTCTAATACGGCATCTTCCAAATCTAATTCATCAAATCTCATCTTTTTACATTCAAATTCCCGGTAAAGATAAAGATTATTTAGAAATATTATGCAATAGGTAGGTTTCTCTTTGGTGATAAATAGAAAAATAAATACCTTTATCCCCGAGTTATACCCCAAAAACGAAAGAATTAATATGAATAGTCTAGAAAGCGGAAGTAACGTTCAGTCTGGATTAGAGATGATCATGGAGAAGAGTCCCGATACGATTGTATTAGTAGATCGAAATCTTACTCTTGTCAAGGTTATTTCTGCAAAAGACGATTATTATCATTATTTAGCGAATAACTGTATCGGAAAGCAACCTCAAGCGTTGTTCCCGGACGGGAAGAACTACGATCAATATGAGATCTATAGAGCTGCGGTTAAACGTGTTTTCGAGGAGCAAGTGAAAGTGGATTTCTCTTTTGAGGTCTCTTTTGAAGGAAAGAACTATTATTATCTATCGCAAGCAAGCCTTTTTAATGAGGAGCTTGTAATCGTTTATACACGCGATGTATCTTCTCTGAAAACAGAAAAAAATCTACAAGAACTGATCAATACGATATTAGATCGGTTACCGTTGGGGGTTTTCGTGAAAGATGGGGATAACCATTTTAATTACCTGTATTGGAATCATTTTATGGAGGAAATAACGGGTATTGAAACCCGGGAGATCGAGGGACATGATGATTTCGAGGTGAATTATAATGCCTTGATGACCGCCGAGGAGCGTCTGGAAACCGATATGAACGTGATCAAGACAGGACTGACCGCTAGATTCAAGGGCAAGGTAAAATCGGCCTCCGGCGATTACCGGGATATAGAGGTCGCTAAATATCCTATTTCCCTAAATAATGGCAAGCCGCTTGTCTTGGCTTTATGGAGAGATATAACTTCCGAGTTGGCTACGGAGAATACTTTGAGAAGAACCCGGATCTTGACGAAAATGGCATTGCGGATAAGTGATATACGTACATGCTCGATTTTCATCGATCCGGACAGTACCCATAATTTCAAGGATTCCGTTGTGACCTTGAACGATTGGAATACCATGTCGGAAGATATGATAGAGGTGTCATGGGGGCAGTTTATCAGCCGGGCGCATCCGGATGATCAAGAACATTATCATAATATGTTTACCCGTCTTTGCCGAGGGGAAATCTCTGAGGCAAGGATCGAGGCACGTATGCTATTTCCCGGCAAGAAGGAATATGTTTGGAGAGAGGTATTTGCTACCGTGTATGAACGGGACGAGAAAGGAAGACCTTCGGTTATCCTTGGATGTTCAACGAATATTCAGGAACGGAAGAATCAAGAATTAAGCCTTGAGGAGGCGAAGGTGAAGGCCGAGGCCGCTGATAAGATGAAATCGAAATATCTGGCGGATATGAGCCATGAGATCCGGACTCCTTTGAATGCGATTACCGGCTTCTCTGAATTGATGGCTTTTGCTGATACGGATGAGGAACGTATGTCGTACTACGATGTGATCAAGATGAATAACCAATTGTTGATGCAATTGATCAATGACATCTTGGATATCTCGAAGATCGAGGCGGATGCGATAAAGATCACATATGAGCAATTAGATGTCAGTGAATTGATGGATACGATTTATGCTTCCGCCAAGTTACGGGTTCCGGGAGGAGTCAAGTTAGTTTTGGAGAAAGGGGCTGACCACCATATGTTCGGTACGGATAGCATGCGTCTGTTGCAGTTGATTAATAATTTGGTGAACAACGCTATCAAGAACACGAAAGAAGGTAGCATCACGATGGGATATACCATTCAACCGGATAATCAATTACGTTTTTACGTAAGGGATACGGGAATCGGTATCGATAAGGACAAATTGAAAGATGTCTTCGGTCGTTTCGTGAAAATAAACGACTATATGGAAGGTATCGGATTAGGACTGGCTATCTGCAAAGGATTAGTTGTTAAGATGGGAGGTTCGATACATGTTACTTCTGAATTAGGGGTAGGTTCAGAGTTCTCCTTTATTTTGCCGTCTCACGAATAGCGCTATTTGTAATAGCGCTTATAAATTTGGTCGTATAATCCACTGTTCTTGATTTGCTGGAGCCAACTATTTAGGCTATCCAGTAGGACAGGGGAGTCTTTACGGACCGCCCACGATTGCAATTGGGTAAAACTGACATCCGTTAGGATATCGACTTCCGGCAGGTTTTTCTGGGTCATGCGGGCGATTTGTTGGTCGCATACGGCATAATCGATATCGCCTTTGGCTACCATGATCATAAGCTGCTCGGTAGAATATAACTCATCTTCCACCACGTAGATCGTATCGCCTATCTCGTGTCCCAGATTTTGCAGACGCAATAAGGCCGGGGAATCTTTCGGTATGTATAAAGTCTTTTGGGCTAAATCCAATTGGTTACGGATAGGGGCTTGTCCGTTGTTCGCCTCTGCCGTACGTTGTACCAAGACTTGCTTGTTGAGAACGATCGGTTCGGTGAACAGGTAGTTTTCCCGCATCTCGGAGGTGATGGGTATGTTTCTTGCGATTACGTCGCATTTGTTGTCCGATAATTCCTCGAAACTTTTCGCTAAACTCATTTCCAAATGCGTCTGAACCTCCAATCCGGATAATTTAGCGATCGCTTGGCTAAGCTCGTATTGAAAACCTTGCACCGTATCGCCGGATACGAAATATCCGGATTGATTGTACTCGGTTATCATCCGAAGAATTCCTTCTTCCTTGATTTCCGGATAATCACGAGGTCCGATCTCTTGGGGACGTTGGTTAAGTCTCCTAAGCTGTACCATTGTCACTACAGCGACAATCAGTAGAAAAGCGTATAGGATAAGCAACTTCTTAGATCTCATGGCAATCGATTAATTATTGAAAGTCACGGAGATACCCATTTTCAAGACCATCGGGTCCAACGGATAATGCGCAAGAGAGAAGTAATTCGGGTCAACGAACTTAGAGCCTAGATTGTATGCCATGATGAAGAAGCGAGCTTGCTTCAAATGGAAATTCGCATAAGCGTTGATCAACGGATAATTACCGACCTTCACTTTCTTGTCTTCTTCCTGTACTTGGAACTGCTGGGTAGCCGGCTCGTAATAAGGAGCGTAATAAGCGGTGTTGTAGTATATGTTCGCGCCAATCTGTACGGTTAATACTTTCGCCAACTTAAACGCTAGATATATATTCGAGTATGCGCTGATATCCGGCAACGGAAGTTGAGACTTCTCGCTAGAAAGCTGATAGGCCACCTCATTCTCCCATCCGAACGCACGATACATGATATCTTGCTTGATACGGGCTGAGACAACTTGGATGTTCTTATTGCTTTGCTCCGGCAAACCTTTACCGTTGAAAAATACATAATTCTGGATACTTTCCACTCCTCCGGATAACTGGGTACGGGTGGATTCCAAGTTGATTTTCGCTCCGGCGTAAATCCTTTGCACATTTTTCAATGATAGATCCCACCAATAGTAACGCCCATGATGGTGACGTTGGTAAAACGCCGGGGTGATATTCTTGATATATCCTTCCGCCTTGATAGTAGCGTCTTTCTTGAAAAGCTTGAATTTTGTTTGTAGATCTCCGCTCACTCGAACCTCTCCGGCGTCACTTCCCGCAAGTCCTAATTCTCCACGGACATTGTAGGTAAGAAGGCTACCACGGCGTTTGGATAATTCGCCTCCGATGTAGGTCGTAAACTCATCATATACCTCGGAAGTAGGGAAATTTAATGTACTCGGCTCAGAGCTTCCACGACCATCCGGACCGTAATCCAGTCCGGGAACTTGGGATGCCAATCTAAACCGGCGTTTCTCGAAAGTAACGAAGGCGGTCAGCCCGAACTTAGCCCAATCTTGGAAACCTTCCCGCAAGGCCAACGCAAAAGTATTCTTTAAATTCCATGAGGAAGTCTGGTCATTCAAAGATGCGTCCATACCATAAAGATGAGTGTAGCAGGTATCGATCCCGGCATCATTAGAGATAAAGCGTCTGCGGTTATCTTCGTAATCGATGGTATGGATGATACTGGAAACCGGAATGAATACCTCTTTTATGTTCCCTTCCTCATCGGTTTCTTCCAATTCTTTGGTAAAACCGAGATTGTATCTCTGTGTCAGGAAATATTGTTTTCCACGGACACGGTTCCATGTGTCCGTGTAACGGACAGGGTATGATTTACTATCGATATTTCTTTGATTCTCGGCCAAGTCATCGGGATTCGTGATATACTGGTCATTTGTAAGTCCACCGTTCTCGTAGTTTACGAAATTGAAATTACTTAAATAAGCGTTTAACTCGTAACGGTCGGTGATATAACTTCCGAAAAAACGATAACTTAATAATTTATTACCGTTGGAGTTATAATATCCGCGGCTATAGATATAATCCATCTCGCCACCGACATTGATCTTTTTGCCAAAGTTCATGGTCAATACCCCTTTCAGTCGGTCCATCTTATTCTGGCTGGCTCCTCCTGTCGTATAAGTCACTTGGGTATAGGGTACTTTGGTATCGTAGAAATAAGCGTTTGTTGGGGTCGTGATATAATAATCATAGGCATCGGCGAAGATGAAATCACGTTCCTCCTTACGTTCGTTAAAAATACGGGTTTGCGCCGGCGATCCCACATTCGCCAGATAACCTACGGCCAATGAGTTCGCTTCCACCAACGTACTATTCCCGAAATTTAATCGATTGGTATCCATAGGAGCGATATAACGTTCTCCCAAAAGAGGCGTGAGCCGATAACCGATGATTCGTTTTGATTTCAGCGCCGCGCTATCTGTTTGCAGCAAGCTATCCGGTATTTCCTTGTTTGAGGATGATAAATTAGATAACGAGAATCCACCTCGTCCTCCCCGGCTCCCGGAACGTCCTTGCGCATGCGCGGAAGCCGCCGTTCCTATCAGAAAAAGTAATATGTATAGATAATACTTCATGGGTTGCAAAGATATAACAAAAAATAATGTGCCAATTATAAAATATGCCAATATGCCAATCAGAAAACTTAATTGGCTTATCGGCATATCAATGAATGAGCTTCTTATATTTTCTGTATAATCTCCATTCCTTTCTTAATGGCAGCCTCGTTCATCGGCAACAAATGATGGTGACGCTCGGGCAAGGATTTCTTCAATCCTAGCATGACGTTCTCCAATTGAACCATCGGGACGATATTAAGCAACCCGCCTAAGATCAACATATTGAATGCCTTCTCGTTCTTCATCTCGGTAGCGGCGTCCATGGCATCTACCCGATATACGTTAATATCCGTACGCTTTGCGGGCGTATGGATGCCATAACCATCGTAAATCAAAATACCGCCCGGTTTCACCTTGTTCTCGAACTTATCCATGGAAGGTTGGTTCAAGATAATAGCGATATCATATTCATTCAATACGGGTGAGCTGATACGCTCGTCGCTCAAGATAACGGTTACGTTGGCCGTACCGCCACGTTGCTCAGGTCCGTATGAAGGCATCCAGCTAACCTCCTTGCCTTCCATCAAACCGGAATAGGCCAAGATCTTACCCATAGACAATACACCTTGTCCACCGAAGCCTGCTATAATTATTTCTTGTTTCATTGTCGTTTACCGTATTACTTATTCAACATTCTTTAAGTCGCCCAGCGGGTAGAAGGGGAACATGTTCGCTTCCATCCATTTATTGGCTTTTTCCGGAGTCATCTTCCAGCCGGATGAGCAAGTGGAGACGAACTCTACCACAGAAGTACCCTTACCGGCCATAGCGTTCTCGAAAGCCTTACGAAGCATCTTCTTCGCTTTCCGTACGGCTGCGGCTGTCTGTACGCTTTGGCGTGTTACCAAGCAAGTTCCTTCCAATTGGGCTAATAAATCACCGATCTTCAGCGGGTAACCGTTCAAGGCGATGTTGCGTCCGTAAGGACAGGTAGCCGTGGGCATACCTTCCAGTGTAGTCGGAGCCATCTGTCCGCCGGTCATACCATAGATCGCGTTATTTACGAATACGATCACGATATTCTCGCCACGGTTGGCTGCATGAATCGTTTCGGCCGTACCGATAGCCGCCAAGTCACCATCTCCTTGATACGTGAATACCATCTTCTCCGGATTCAAGCGTTTAACGGCGGAAGCGATGGCTGGCGCACGTCCGTGGGCTGCCTCGATCCAATCGATATCCAAGTAGTTATATGCGAATACGGCACATCCCACGGGGGAGATACCGATTGTCTTATCTTCCAGACCCATATCGGCTATAACCTCGGCGATTAGCTTATGTATCACACCGTGGCTGCAACCGGGGCAGTAGTGCATGGGATTTTCATTCATCAATCTGGGCTTTTCATACACCAGATTTTCCGGTTTAATTATATCGTTGAGTTCCATAATCTTTAATTATTAATGTATATATCTTAAGACATATTGCACCAGCCGCAATACGATCGCCGCCCCGCCACAATACAAGAATACGGCCTTATCGCTAACAGCGAAGTAACATACCACGGCAGCTATGGCCAGTAGCATAAAAACCAGCGTCAATATCTCGTCAGCTTTACTTCCTCGTGTCATACGGATCAGAATAATTTTTCCTTCAGCGCGTTCAATACCTCATCCGGGGTGAATACGATTCCACCCAATCGGCCAAAGTGCTCTACCTTCACCTTACCATTTACGGCTAGGCGAACGTCCTCTACCATCTGTCCGGCGTTCAACTCAACCGATAACATACCTTTTACCTTATCCGCATAAGCGGCGATCACTTTTGTCGGGAACGGCCATAACGTGATCGGGCGTAACAAGCCAAGCTTGATACCTTCCGCACGGGCGATCTCAACTACCTTCTGGCAAATACGGGCGGAAGAACCGAATGCGATCAATAGATAATCAGCGTCCTCACATTGGAACTCCTCGTAACGAACCTCGTTTTCCTCGATCTTGCGATATTTCGCTTGGAAACGGATATTGTTCTCTTCCATCTTCGCCGGGTCTAGCTCCAAGGAAGTGATGACGTTACCTTTGCGTCCTCCCTTCTTTCCTTGTACGGCCCAAGGACATTGAGCGATAATCTCTTCCTCGGTACGGCGGGGTTGATAGGGAGGCATAACCACTTTCTCCATCATCTGTCCGATGATACCGTCCGCCAAGATAATAGCGGGGTTATTGTATTTGAAAGCCAGATCAAAACCAAGGCCTACGAAATCGGCCATCTCCTGTACGGAAGAGGGAGCTAAGGTTATCAAGCGGTAATCGCCATGACCACCGCCTTTCACGGTCTGGAAATAATCAGCCTGACTCGGCTGGATCGTTCCTAATCCGGGACCGCCACGCATAACGTTCACGATCAGACAAGGAAGCTCCGCTCCTGCGATATAAGAGATACCTTCTTGTTTCAAGCTCACGCCCGGACTGGAAGAAGAGGTCATCACTTTCTTTCCGGAACCGGCTCCGCCGTATACCATATTAATAGCGGCTACCTCGCTCTCCGCTTGTAAGACTACCATGCCGGTCTTTTCCCACGGCATCTCTGCCATAAGGGTTTCCAATATCTCCGACTGCGGAGTGATCGGATAGCCGAAGTAACCGTCCACGCCATAGCGGATAGCCGCATGGGCGATGGCCTCGTTACCCTTCATTAATTTTATATCTTCTGCCATATCTTGATATAACTTTATATTTTTACTTTGTAGATCGTTAGACAACCGTCCGGACAAACTAACCCGCAACTAGCGCAACCGATGCATGCGTCCGGGTTCTTCATGTACACATAGTGATACCCCTTGTTGTTTACTTCTCGTGGGTGCAACTCCAGTACATCCGACGGGCAGGCTACTACACAAAGGTTACATCCCTTGCAGCGCTCTGTGTTTACAACAACAGCTCCTTTTATTTTCGCCATAATACTTGTTTATTTAAAATCTAAATGTAACACATTTCTATTGAGGCATCAAAGTTAGTAAAAAATTACTCGTTGCCAAGATTATAACGTTTCATTTTGTTGAATAGCGTCTTTCTACTGATATTTAAAGCCTCGGCGGTCAGGGTACGGTTATAGTTATGCTTTTGCAGCGCGGACAGGATGCGGGCCTTCTCCGCCAAGGAGTTCGTATCACGGAGCGAGGTGTCTTCTTCCGCTTCCTGAGGAGCTGTCAGTCGCTCCATCTGGTAGCTTTTGATACGGGCGGGCAGATGTCCGGGATGGATTTGCCGGTCTACGCAGAGTATCATGGCGCTTTGTACGGCGTTCTCTAAATCCCGTACGTTACCGGGCCAGTCGTAGGCGCATAACTGATCCATAGCCTCGGGCGTGATGCTCTCGATCGAGAGATTGAGCAAGGAATTATGTTTGCGAAGGAAAAATGCGGCCAGCAACGGGATGTCCTCTTTCCGTTCCCTAAGGGGTGGAAGCTGTATGGTGAAGACATTCAGCCGATAGAGCAGGTCCAGACGGAATTTACCCAGTCTTACTTCTTCTTCCAAGTTCCGGTTCGTAGCCGCCACGATCCGGACATTGACGGGGATCGCTTTCTTGCCTCCGATGCGGGTAATCTTACGTTCTTCTAATACACGCAGTAATTTTACTTGGGCGTCTAGCGGGAGCTCGCCGATCTCGTCTAGGAACAGGGTACCGCCATTTGCCCGCTCGAACGTGCCGGCTTGTGTTTCCTTGGCATCGGTAAAGGCGCCTTTCTCATGCCCGAAAAGCTCGCTCTCCATCAAGGTGAGCGGGATCGCCCCACAGTTGATCGCCACGAAAGGCTGGCTCACGCGTTTACTCCGGTCGTGTATCGCCCAGGCGATCAGTTCCTTTCCGGTTCCACTCTCTCCGTGGATCAAGACGGTAGCGTCGGTTTCCGCCACCCGTTCCACTTGGAGCATGACCTGCCTCAGTCCGCTTTTCTCGCCGATGATACCGGTGTTCATATCTCCTAACTTGTTTTTCAAGTGCTTGATCTCGCCTTTCATCCGGCAATGCTCTACGGCACGGCTTACGGTAAGGAGCAACTTATCGTTGTCAAAAGGCTTCTCAATAAAATCGTAAGCGCCTTTCTTTACGGCATCTACCGCCAAGGAGACGGAACCGAAGGCGGTTATGAACACGACGACTTGGTTCGGGCATAGCCGTTTGATCTTCTCCAATGCCTCCACGCCGGTAAGCACCGGCATTTGCTGGTCTAGCAAGATCACGTCGGGACGGAAGGAGAGGAGGGCGTCTACGGCCTCTTGTCCGTTCGCGGCGGTTTGTACCTCGTATCCGTCTTCTTTCAAGAGCAGGGCGATCATCGCACGGATGCGCGGCTCGTCGTCGGCTACTACTATTTTTGCTTTCATACTATATATTGCGGTAACTTGATGGTGAAACATGTGCCTTTGCCGGGAGTACTGTGTACCTCGATCTCGCCCTCGTGGCGGTTGATGATACCGTAACAGATGGCGAGTCCTAAACCAGTCCCCTCGTCTTTAGTGGTGAAGAAGGGATTGAAGATGTGATCCAGATCTTTCTCGCTGATGCCTTTTCCGCTGTCCTCGAAGGAGAGGAGCAGGTAATGGGAATGATCGTCAATGGATGCTCCCTTCTCTATACTAATTATTAATGTACGTGAGCGTTCCGGGGGATTCTGGCTCATCGCCTCCACTGCGTTGAGGATGATGTTGAGAAATACTTGTTTGAGTTGCTCGGCATCCGCTTGCAAGGCGGTATTCTCATGGAAATATTCAAATTCCACCTCAACCTGTTGCTTCTTCAGCGTATTATGGACGAGTAGCAATGTCTGGTTGATCAATTGCTCCAGATTGACTTCCGATGAATTCAAGGCGGATGGACGGGCGAAAGAGAGCAGGCCTTGCACGATCTTGTTGATACGCTCCACCTCGGAGATGAGTTCCGTGGCCATCTCCGATTTCACGGGATCGGCCGAGAAATCCTTGCTTAAGTATTGGATCGTGCTACGAATGGCGGTCAGCGGGTTACGGATCTCGTGGGCGGCTCCGGCGGCCAGTTCCCCTAAAGTGGCGAGCCGGTCGGTCCGGTACATCTTCTTGATTCGTTCGGATTGGATCTCATAAAGGGAGGCATGTTCGATGGCGAATGCCGCTTGGTTGAACAAGAGGGAGAGAAGCCCCAGCTCATTCTCGGTAAAACCGGTGCGATCTGTCTTCTTTCCCAGCATAATCACGCCGCTCACCTTATTCATCACTTTGAGCGGGTAAATGAGCTCCGCTTGGAGTTGCTCCAGCTTCTCCCGCTCCTCGGCCGTGAAGTAATCCGCTATATCGGGATTTTGGGAGAGCAGAAGCGAGCGCTCGTTCACGAATAGCCAACTGATCAGTTTATCTTTTCCATTGAAAGAGAGGGAAGAGGATAACGGGCCGTCTTGCGGTTTATACTTTCCCGTATTCTCATCTAATAGAAAAAGATGAATGATTTCTACAGGGCATATCTGTCTGATCTTGGAGATAAAATTATTGATCAGTAGGGACTTATCTGCGATAAGCATCAAGGAACGGTTGAACTCGGAAAGCATCTTGCTGAGTTCGGGCTGCGGTGTATTTGTGTGTCGTTTGAATAAGGATAACATGCTTCTCGGATATTAGGATGGGCAAATGTACTCTTTTTGAGTAAGAATTTACCCGTTTTGAGTAAGGATATTACCCGTTACCCAAAGATGGAATATTCGCTGTTTGTGTATAATATTGTTTGTTAGTGAGTTATATGCTTTGGCACGGCGTTTGTATTCTATAGGGTAAAGAGGGATGATCTCTGGTATATTTGGGTAAAAGTTTACCGATACCCATTTAGTTTCCATAGGAGGGACTATGTTTTTCTGTCTTATGCTGATATAGGTAGACACATTCAATAACAATAAAATGTGTAATTATTATGCGCAAAAAACATGAGCATTACAGCGAAGAAGAGAAATTGCATCTTCTTCATTCTTATTATCAATC
>NZ_JAMOKU010000060.1:0-33083 GCF_023656845.1 Parabacteroides sp. Y3-G-102
GAAAGTATCTCTGATGGCAGAATCAACTGTGCCAATGCTAATAGTCCTTGATTGTTCATGGTACAAAGGTGCAAATTTTCTATAGAATTAAAGAATTTTCCCCCTGATTTATCGGGTGAGCCCCTTGAAGTTAGGTTATCCGGATCGTGTACAAGGCCGTTCTACCCAGATCAATACGGAATCCGCTCCTCAATCGGAGGTGGTAGAATTCCGCTTCCCGGCTCGTGACAATCTTCCAAAGGTAGCCTTGCCGGAAGTGAAAGTATATTGGTACGATGGCGGTATGCTTCCTCAGCGTCCGGACTTATTACCGGATGGTGTAGATATGATGCGTGGCGGTTTGGGTGGATGTATCTTCGTAGGTACTAAAGACACGTTGATCTGCGATTGCGGAGGTTTCAACTCCCGGTTATTATCCGGCCGTGTACCTCAAGTAACCCCCTATTTGCGCCGTATCCCGAACGCTACCGGATACTTTGACGGTTTCCATGAGCAAGACTGGATCCGTGCTTGTAAAGAATCGCCGGAGAACCGTGTGGAAGGAACTTCCAACTTCGCTTATTCCGGACCATTCAACGAGATGGTGTTATTAGGCGTATTGGCGATCCGTCTGCAAGGCTTGAACAAGAAATTGATGTGGGACGCCCAAAACATGCGTTTCACCAACATATCCTCTTCCGACGTATTGAAAATCGTAACCAGCGATGATTTCAAGGTGATAGACGGTCACCCCTATTTCGATACGAAATACGCAGAGTTCAATGCGCTAGAGGCTGCCAACGAATATATCAAACATACCTATCGTGAAGGCTGGAGCCTTCCGGAAATGCCGGTATAAGTATGAAACGATATATTATATTAGCACTATGTACGGTCATGCTCCTTGGGCAGGCCGTACAGCTGGCGGCGCAAAAAGCGGACTGGAAGGTGGGTATACAGACTTGGACTTTCCACAATCTTACGTTGATGGAGACCTTGGATAAGACCCAACAACTGGGCATGGGGTATGCGGAGGCTTTCTTTTTCCAAGAATTGGGCGCTCCGTTCCCAAAAGAGACCTATCTGAATTACGACTTAAGCGATGATGACTGCGCTTTATTACGCCATGAGTTCAAGAAAAGGGGAATCAAGCCGATCGCCTTTGGTGTAGCCTCTTATGGGACTAACGAGGAATGGGATAAGTTCTTCGCGTTCGCTCATAAAATAGGCGCGCATATCGTGACTGTCGAACCGGAGTTAAACCAGTTAGACTACATCGAATCCCTCGCCAAGAAGTACGATATGGAGGTAGCGATTCATAACCATCCGAGTCCATGCATTTACGCAAGTGCCGAGGTGGTAGAGAAAGTGCTGAAAGGCCGTTCTCCCTTGATGGGAGTATGCGCCGATATCGGCCATTGGAAACGGGTGGGTGAAGATCCGCTCAAGAATCTCCAGAAGTTATCCGGACGCATCAAGGTGGCACATTTGAAAGACCTCACCGACAAGATGGAAGACGCCACATGGGGAACCGGGATCTTACCGGTAAAAGCGTTCGTCAACGAGCTGAAGCGTCAGCATTTCAACGGGCTTATCTCCATTGAGTACGATGATTTCAAATCCGATATCCAAGAGATACGCAACAGCTTGGAATTCCTACGGAAATGCTCTAAATAGAAGTATACGCTCCCCTTAAAAAACACCGATATCGGCGTAGGCCCACACGTATATACGTATAGGCTTACGCCGATACTAATATGGGCCTACACGTATATACGTATAAGCCCACACCTATATATGCCTAAAAAGTCGTTATCAGAACAAGGGATTATCCACCTTTTCTCTCAGCAACGCAAGATCTACCACCTGTTGAATATCACTCACATAATGGAACACCAAGCCTTTCAAATACTCCGGTTTGATCTCATTGATATCCTTCTCATTCTCCTTGCAAAGAATCAACTCCTTGATCCCGGCACGTTTAGCCGCCAAGATCTTCTCCTTGATACCACCTACGGGAAGCACTTTGCCACGCAGCGTAATCTCGCCCGTCATAGCCAAGTTCTTTTTCACCTTACGCTGAGTAAAGGCGGAGACAAGAGAAGTCACCATCGTTATTCCGGCACTCGGTCCGTCTTTCGGGATCGCCCCCTCCGGTACGTGGACATGCACATTCCAGTTCTCGAACAACTCCTCGTTAATATTAAACTGAGCCGCATGCGCATGGATATACTCAAGTGCCAACATGGCAGACTCTTTCATCACATCTCCCAGATTCCCGGTCAAAGTAAGCTTTGATCCCTTACCTTTACTTAAGCTCGACTCCACGAAAAGAATCTCACCACCAACAGCCGTCCAAGCTAATCCCGTAACCACGCCGGCATAGTCATTCCCTTGATATTTATCGCGGGAATATTCGACCGCCCCTAGATATTCATACAAATCCGCCGGCTTAATACTAGTCGGGATAGGCTCATCGCTAGCGACCTTACGGGCTAGCTTACGCATGATTTTGGCGATTTTCTTATCCAATTCCCGGACACCGCTCTCGCGTGTATAGGCTTCAACGATCACTTGTAAGGTTTTCTTGGGGAATTTCACGGAACCTTTCTTCAAGCCGTGTACATCCATCTGCTTAGGCACGAGATGCTTCGCTGCGATCTCTACCTTCTCCTCCATGATATAACCGCTCACCTCGATCAATTCCATACGATCCAGCAACGGCTGGGAAATCGTATTCAAATTGTTAGCGGTAGCGATAAACATTACCTTGCTTAAATCGTAATCGATATCCAGATAATTATCGTGAAACGCATTATTCTGCTCCGGGTCCAAGACCTCCAATAAAGCGGATGCCGGATCCCCCTTGAAATCATTCGTGATCTTATCGATCTCATCTAAGATAAAGACAGGGTTCGATGTTCCCGCCTTCTGTATATTCTGGATGATACGTCCGCACATAGCACCGATATAGGTACGACGATGTCCGCGAATCTCGGCCTCATCGTGCAATCCACCTAAAGAGACACGTACATATTTACGGCGCAAAGCCTCTGCGATGGAACGCCCCAATGAAGTCTTGCCGACTCCCGGAGGACCGTACAAACAGATAATCGGAGATTTCATATCCCCTTTCAGCTTCAATACCGCCAGATGCTCGATAATACGCTCTTTCACCTTCTCCAAACCATAATGATCACGATCTAAGACCTTCTGGGCATGAGACAAGTTGAAATTGTCCTTACTATACTCGTTCCACGGCAAGTTAACGATATTCTGGACATATTGCGTCTGTACGGAATAATCCGGAGATTGCGGATGCAATCGTTCCAATTTTCGCAATTCCTTCTCAAAGACCTGCGCTACCTCGGCAGGCCATTTCTTACGACTGGCTTTCTCCCGTAATTCTTTTATCTCCAACTCATTGATATTCCCGCCCAATTCCTCTTGAATGGTCTTGATTTGCTGTTGAAGGAAATATTCTTTTTGTTGTTGATTGATATCCTCATGTGTCTTCATCTGGATGGAAGCTTTCAACTCCACCAGCTGATACTCGCGGTTCAAGATAAAAAGTAACCGATACGCACGCTCTTTTAAGTCCCCGATCAATAACAATTGCTGTTTCTCGGCCGATCCACTCGGTATATTGCTACAAGAGAAATTGACCACATACAAGACATTCTTATTATTCTTGATCGAGAAGATCAAATCCCGGGGAGGTTCAGCCACGGCCCCAAGCATCTTGATGGTCAAATCCTTGATCGTTGAGATCAAAGCCTCGAACTCGCGGTCTGTCTTGTCCGGCTTCGTGTCCTCCAACACGGTGATCTTACCGGAAAGATACGGATCTGTCTCGGTCAACTCATTCAATTCAAAGCGTTTCTTACCTTGAAGAATAACAGTAGTGCTACCATCTGGCATCTCTAAGACACGAACGATGTCAGCGATTACCCCGGTAGTATATAAATCCTCTAAAACCGGATCTTCCGTATCCATCTCTTTCTGGCAAACAACTCCGATCAAACTCTTTTTATGTACAGCCTCTTTGATCAGGCGCATCGATTTAGGACGCCCGATAATCACCGGCAAGGCAACACCCGGAAAGAGTACCATATTCCTTAACGGAAGAATGGGTATAGTGTCTCCAACTTTCTCTATTCCTTCTGTGAAATCCTCATCTACATCGCATTCTGTAAGAATTGGCATTACGATACCAATATTGTCATCCAAGTCATCAAACGAATTCTGGCAAAATACTCTCGTCTTTTCTTTCATATATACATTCATATTGTATATGTTAATACAATAAACGTGCCAAAGTTACAGCTTTTCATTCAATTCTTACTAATTTCGCGGCATACAATCGATAGAGATATGGCAAATCCTTATTTTCAATTCAAGAAATTTACGGTATGGCACGATAAATGTGCCATGAAAGTCGGAACGGATGGCGTTTTGCTTGGGGCATGGGCTAGCACAGAGAGATGTCAGAGGATTTTGGATGTGGGAACCGGAACGGGATTGATCGCCCTCATGCTGGCGCAGCGTAGCACCGCGATCCTAGACGCTATCGATATAGATTCAGACGCATGTTTACAAGCTCGGGAAAACATCGCGAAATCGCCTTTCGCCAACCGGATACAAGTCTATCAAACCTCGCTCTCCGAATATATGCCGGATGAGAATATCAAATATGACTTGATCGTATCCAACCCACCCTATTTTATTGATTCATTGAAATGCCCGGATACTAAACGTAATCTAGCCCGGCATACGGATACTCTATCACTCCCGGATTTATTGCGTGATAGCCGCAAACTGTTGGCACCCGAAGGAAATATCGCCTTGGTGCTTCCCTTTGATCAACGGGAGTCTTTAATAGACCTCGCTCGAGAAGAGTCTTTATCGCCATCGAGAGAAGCCCACGTTTCCCCCATACCGGACGCCCCTCCTAAGCGTTTATTAATAGAACTCTCAGCGACGCCGGTAGCAAAACCCAAGTCGTCTCATCTGACCCTAGAAATCGAGCGGCATCGATATAGCGATGAATTCACCGCTATAGCTAAAGACTTTTACTTGAAAATGTAAGGAAGTTTTTTATCGAAGAAGCGAGTTACCTCGTCAAATAAATTATGTACCTCCTTGGTGAAAGACACAACCTCCGGAGTCAGCACATGTAAGGCCTTCGGTTCCACCGTAATATCGATACGGCGATCTGCCATGATCGGTTCTCCATCCAAGTGCATCACGCCCGGATGTTGGCGAATAATCGTGACTTGCTGGGCTTTCATCGTCTTAATCTTACTATTCCGATCAATCTGTTTGGTAAACAATTGGATGGCCAAAGGAGCGATATCCAATGGCATAAAAGGGGATAAGATCGTAACGTCCATCCGTCCGTCCTGTATATTCGCATGCGGAGCGATAAACGCGTTATTACCATATTGCGAAGCATTCGCGCAAGCGACTAGAAACGCCTTCTCCTTGATCGTCTGATTATCTACCACCAATTCATAAGGCTCAGGCTTATAACTCAGATACTCCTCTATCGTATTCTTTATATAAGTAAGAGACCCGCGCCGTTTCTCATTTGCGAATTTCTGGCTGACGGCGGCATCAAAACCGACTCCACAGGTACAGAAAAAGACCTGTCCGTTCGCCCGGCAGCAATCTATCGTCGTAACATGCCCTTTCGCGATCAGATCGATAGCCCTTTTCACGTCCATCGGTATGTGCAATTCTCTAGCTAAGCCATTGCCCGAACCTTTCGGGATGATACCTAAGATCGCGTTCGAATGGATCATAGCTCTCGCTATCTCATTCACCGTCCCGTCACCGCCTACCGCCAAAATATATTCAGCTCCTTCCTCTATGGCTTGCCGAGTCAACTCGCTGGCATGGCCTGCATACTCTGTAAAAGAAATGTTTAACGAACAGTTCTTTTTCGAGCAGATCCCTTCGATCATCTTAGGTATCTTGCGCTTCGACCCTACACCTGATATAGGGTTTATGATAGCTTGTACTTTTATATCCCGTTCGCTCATCCTCACTTCTTCTTTTTTATTTGAGAGGACAAAAATAATGCTTTTATAAAACTTTTAAAGCATTTCGACTACTATAAGTTATTTTTTTACTACTTTTGCGGCTGGATTTGCCGAAACATGGGATTATGTACGCGGCGAACCTGTGTTCTTTATTAGAATAAATAAATAGCGAGATAAATCATTCTCTTTTATAATAATATGAAACTTTTACAAGAGAAACTAGCAAAGTACGACGCTCCTCAAAGAGCCATGGCAATGGGAATCTATCCTTACTTCAGGGAAATCCAGAGCGATCAGGACACGGAAGTTCTAATCAGCGGGAAGAAAGTCTTGATGTTTGGTTCTAATGCGTACTTAGGATTAACCAATCATCCTAAAGTAAAAGAAGCAGCGATCGAGGCCATTAAAAAGTATGGTACAGGTTGTGCCGGCTCACGTTTCTTAAACGGAACGTTGGACTTACACCTCCAGTTGGAAAAACGTTTAGCAGAATTTGTTGGTAAAGAAGACGCCATCGTATACTCTACAGGTTTCCAAGTTAATCTAGGTGTTGTATCCTGTATCACCGGACGTGAGGACTATATCCTTTGGGATGAGTTGGATCATGCATCCATTATCGAAGGACATCGTCTTTCTTTCTCCACGAAATTGAAATTCAAGCATAACGATATGGACTCCTTGGAGAAACAACTCCAGAAATGCGAGCCAGACAAGGTGAAACTTATCGTTATCGACGGTGTCTTCAGCATGGAAGGTGATGTCGCTAAATTACCGGAAATCGTAGCTCTCGCAAAGAAATATAACGCAAGTGTAATGGTTGACGAGGCTCATGGTATCGGTGTATTCGGTGATCATGGCCGCGGTACTTGTAATCACTTCGGCGTTACGAACGATGTTGATTTGATCATGGGAACTTTCAGTAAGTCTTTCGCTTCTATCGGTGGTTTTATCGCATCGGACGAACCGGTTATCAATTACTTACGTCACCACTCCCGTTCCTATATCTTTAGCGCAAGCAATACGCCTGCCGCTACTGCCGCAGCGAACGCGGCATTAGATATTATGTTAAGCGAACCGGAACGTATCCAACATTTATGGGATTTGACTCATTACGCATTGGATGGTTTCCGTAACATGGGTTGTGAGATCGGACATACTTCTACCCCGATCATCCCGTTGTTTATCCGTGACAACGACTTGACATTCCTTATCGTAAAAGAATTATTTGAGGCCGGAATCTTCGTAAACCCGGTAGTAGCTCCCGCAGTTGCTTCCGAGGATACACTGATCCGCTTCTCCCTTATGGCTACCCACACGAAAGAGCAACTAGATTACGCTTTGGAGACAATCCACAAGGTATTCAAGAGCCATGGGTTGGTAGACTAATCGTGTAAATATATAAGAAAAGGCCCGAAGGTTAGGTATAACACCTATCTTCGGGTCTTTTTTTATAACTGAAAAAATCATAACTATGATTTTGAATGGGAATAAATCACTATTTTTGCATATTTAGATAAATTGGGCGGTTATGTCGATGGCCCTCTTACAAATTAAAAATAAATGGATTTCATATTAGATAAAGGAAGTAGCCATATGGGCTGCAAAGGTTGCAGCAAAAGGCAAAACAATAAACTGAATACCTATGATTGGTTGTGCGATGTACCCGACGCGGAAGGCTCGACTGACTTCGTAGAGGTTCAATTTAAAAATACCCGCAAAGGGTATTACTTGAATAGTGCTAAAATACCTTTGGAAAAAGGTGATATAGTAGCCGTAGAGGCAAGTCCCGGTCATGATATCGGTACGGTTTCTTTAACGGGTAAATTGGTTCTGCTGCAAATGAAGAAGAACAACGTGCGCACGGAAGCTGAGCCAAAACGGATTTACCGAAAGGCAAAACCGACCGATATCGAGAAATATGAGGAAGCGAAAGCAAAGGAACATGCCACTATGATTCGCTCGCGGCAAATCGCAGCCGATTTAGGATTGAATATGAAAATCGGTGATGTAGAGTATCAAGGTGACGGTAATAAGGCGATCTTTTATTATATAGCGGATGAACGTGTAGATTTCCGTCAACTAATTAAAGTGCTAGCGGAGGCTTTTCGTGTTCGTATCGAGATGAAGCAGATCGGTGCTCGTCAAGAAGCCGGACGTATCGGTGGTATCGGCCCTTGCGGTAGAGAACTTTGCTGTTCCAGTTGGATGACAAGTTTTGTATCGGTCGCTACCGGAGCTGCCCGTTATCAAGATATTTCCATGAATCCCCAGAAATTGGCCGGACAATGCGCTAAATTGAAATGTTGTATCAATTATGAGGTAGATACATATGTGGAAGCCCAGAAACGCCTTCCTTCCCGGGAGATTGTCTTGGAGACCAAAGATAATAATTACTATCATTTCAAGACGGATATTTTCAAACGGGAAATTACCTATTCTACGGATAAATCATTTGCGGCTAATCTTATCACGATTCCGGCAAGCCGTGCTTTCGATGTCATTAACATGAATAAGAAAGGCATGAAGCCGATATCTCTAGAGGCGGATACGAAGCCACAACCACCGAAACGAGACGCTCAAGATATTCTTGGGCAAGAAAGCGTCACACGTTTCGACTCTGTTAAAAAGAAAAAGAAAAAACGTCCTGCCAACAAGAATAATGGCGAGAACAATGGAAACGGGAACGGAGCTAACACCACCGCGACGGCAGTTACCAACACCGACGCACCTGTTTCTGAGAATAAGAACAACGGAGGAAACGGAGCTGGTGGCAATAATCGCCGCAACGGAGGAAATAATAGGAATAGCAATCGTGAGAATAACCGGGACAGAGAGAATAACCGGGAGAATAACAAAGATAATAGCCGGGAAAACAGTCGGGAGAATCGAGAGAACAACCGTGATAATAACAGGGAGAACAACCGAAACAATCGCCCGAAACAAAGGCCGAGAGCTAATAACGATAAGCAATCCAACAATGACAAGCCTGCGAATAATGACAAACCTCAGCAACCGATCAAACAGGCCAGACCTGATAAAACGGAGAATAGGCCAGAGACAAAGCCTGAGGCTTAAAAAGTTCATTGCCGCCTGTGTAACATGCTTCTTATGCTTCTCTTGCGAGAATGAAGCTGTATACGATCAGTATCAAGCTATCCAGAACACCTCGTGGGAGAAGAATAAGGAGTACTATTTCACTTTCTTGATTGAGGATATATCGGTTCCGTACGACCTAACCTTGGAAGTACGGAACAATAATATGTACCCGTATCAGAACCTATGGGTATTTTGCAGCGAGGAACTTCCGATAGGTCCTTTAAAAAGGGATACGATCGAATGTATGTTAGCTGATGAGTTTGGGAAATGGTATGGGGACGGGATCTCCCTGTTTCAATCCAGTTTCCCGATACGGTCTGCTTACTATTTCCCCGTTAAAGGGCAATATACCTTTAGCTTCCGGCAGGGGATGCGTAACGACCAACTTCCGGGCATTCAGGAAATCGGCTTACGGGTCTTACCTTCTTCCACTAACGCTCCTTCCGAGAAGCGTCCAAACGAAGAAAAATAAACAATAAGATCGTAAATCCCCAAAGCGAGGAACCTCCATAGCTAAAGAAAGGCAAGGGAATGCCGATAACCGGAGTCAATCCCGTCACCATGCCGACATTAATCGCCAGATGGAAAAAGAATATGGAGGCTACGCTATAGCCATAGACTCGCCCGAAAGCATTATCTTGCCGCTCCGCCAATACAATCAGACGAAGAATAAAAAGTCCGAATACGATCAATACGGCAGAGGCTCCCAAAAAGCCTTGCTCCTCGCCTACCGTACAAAAGATAAAATCCGTATCCTGTTCCGGCACATACTTCAATTTGGTCTGCGTCCCATTCAAGAATCCTTTTCCGGATAATCCTCCGGAACCGATAGCGATCTTGGACTGATTCACATTATACCCCGCCCCGCTTGGATCATCCTCCAAGCCCAAAGAGACTTTAATACGAATTTGTTGGTGAGGTTCCAATATGTCATTAAACACATAATCCACAGAAAATAGGAAACCGATAGAACCTAAAGCGAACAGAGCGATTAACGCATAATGCCATACCCAGTTTCGAATGGATAAATAGAATAAATAGATTGACGCAGCTCCTACCAAGCCTATCGATATCCAAGTGAAGTTTACCGGGACAAACAAAGAAACGACATACCCGATCAAGAATGTCGAAGCAATTCCCCCAAGCATGATCTTAACGCTTATATAATCCTTACGGACACTCCCAACTAATCCCATGGTTATTAATAAGACAAGGCAAGAGACGATTAATTCACCCAATGGGGTAATACCCACCATCACCTCTGAATATTTCATTCCCGTAACGAAAAAGACGACCGCACAAACTCCTATCAACAAAATATATCCAGTCATTCCTTCCCGGTATAACATCAGGAAGAATGCCAAGTAAACCAATGCCGACCCCGTCTCTTTCTGTAAAAGAATACAAACCATCGGCAAGAAGATCAAGAACAAAGTGATTGAGAAATTCTTGACCGTCGTTAGCTTAAAGCCATAGCCATTCATAAACTTCGCCACGGCCAAAGCGGTAGCGAACTTAGCCAACTCCGCTGGTTGCAAACGGATAGGTCCCAATACGAGCCAAGAATGCGATCCCTTGATATTAGGTGCTAAAAATATAGTGGCGATCAACAATACGATCACGCACGCATAGATCAGATAGGCGAATATATCGAAGAAGTCACTTTCCAGCATCAATATGACGAAAATAAGGGCGAGTGAGGTACCGATCCAAATCATCTGCATCCCCGGACGACCCGACGGATCGAACAAGCCAACGTTATCAAACTCGTAGCTCGCCCCACAAATACTAAACCAACCGGCGATTACCATAATCAAATACAACAAAATGGTAATCCAGTCTACCGACTTCCATATTTCCGTTTTCCTATAGCGCATTGTTCGGTAGTATTACGGCATTCATAATATATTCCTCCGTCGCCTTGTTAGCCTCGGATATTTCTCCTTTCAAATATTTCTCCAACATCAATTTACCGATAGGCACCGCATAGGTAGCACCGAATCCGGCGTTTTCCACAAACACGGCAATGGCGACCTTCGGCTTTTGATAAGGAGCGAATCCCATAAAAATAGAATGGTCCTTACCATGCGGGTTCTCCGACGTTCCCGTCTTTCCACAAACCTCGATATCCGGTAAAGCCGCCCCACGACAGGTTCCACCATAAGCGGTTCCCGTAACAGCCCCTCGCATACCCTCGGCAATATAACTATAATAATGCGTATCCACCGATGTATAATGCCTCTTACTATATAATGTATCCAGCGGAGTGTCTTGAATCTCTTTCACGACATGCGGAGTAATATAATATCCCCGATTAGCGACAGTAGCCGCCAAATTACAGATTTGCAAAGGCGTAGCCAATATCTCACCCTGACCGATAGCGATCGAGATAACCGTACTGGAATTCCAACGTCCCCGGTACACCTTATCGTAGAACTTACTATTCGGAATGAACCCTCGCTTCTCCCCCGGAAGATCGATTCCCAGCTTATAGCCATACCCCATAGAAACCATATAATTCTTCCAAACCTCAAAAGCCTCCTGTACCGACGGATATCGCTTCCGGCTGTCGATCATATCATGCAGTCCCCAAGGGAAAAAAGAGTTACAAGAGGTCGCCAACGCCCCGACCAGATTCAGAGGAGACGGATGCCCGTGACAAGCCGGCTTACCTCCCCGGAAGGTATATCCATGCGCACAGGTATATTGAGTTTCCGGAGTAATCACCCCTTCTTGCAAGAAGATCAAACCTTGAGTCGGTTTAAATGTAGATCCGGGAGGATATTGCGCCATGAGCGGGCGGTTGAATAAAGGTTTCAACGGGTCCTTCTGCAAAGCCACGTAGTTCTTTCCCCGCTGGCGCCCGATCAAGATACTCGGATCATATGTAGGAGCGGAAACCATACAAAGTACCTCCCCTGTCTCCGGCTCTATCATCACGATACCCCCTAATTTATTCTGCATTAACTTCTCCCCATAAGCCTGCAAGTCCATATCCAAGGATAATTTCAAGTTCTTGCCGGATTCCGGCTGGATATCGTGCCTGCCTTCCTCGTATCGCCCCTTGATACGTCCGTGAGCGTCACGCAACAGGATCTCGACTCCTTTCACGCCCCGCAAATATTCCTCGTACGATTGCTCGATCCCGGTCCTGCCGGAGTAATCGCCTTGTGTATAATAAGCGTCATTCTCTATATCTTTCCGGTTTACCTCGCCGATATTTCCCAGCACAAGAGCGGCATTGGGATACTCGTATTGGCGGATCGTGCGATTCTGGATATAGAAGCCGGGAAATTTGTATAACTTCTCCTGCAACACGCCATATTCCTGTGCGGAAAGCTGGTTCATAAATACTTGAGGGACATAGGAAGAATAACCGGGATTTAACCGCCGGTTCTTAATATCCGCTATACGTTTGAGGAATTGCTCTTTCGTGATGCCCAGCACATCACAGAAATCGAGGGTATCGAAAGGCTGTATCTCACGCATGATAAGCATCACGTCGTAAGCGGGCTGGTTATAGACCAACAATTTACCATTACGATCGTACATCATACCCCGGGAAGGATATAAGGTTTTTTTCAAGAAAGCGTTACTATCCGCCCAAGCTTTATAATCGTTGTCGACCACCTGAAGGATGAACAAACGGATAATAAAGATGATAACCAACAGGATCACCGCCCCACCTAAGACATAGCGCCTGTTCTCAAACTCATACTTGGTATTATTCTCCACTTTTCTGAGACTCTATATTGAATGCTTCTACCGTACAAATCAATAAGGTTGTCATCACCACGCTCGAGAGGATACGGACAACCAGAAACAACGGGTCAAATAAAGTCAACGACTCAATCACAAAAAGAGTCGTATGTTGTATCAACACAAACGATAATACATATCGGAAAAAGCCTCCGAAACCAAAGGTCTTATAAGACGGGTAAATACCTTCCGGCAAATCTTTCCCCATGAATACACGAATTAACGGCTCCCTGCAAAATCCCGCCAATGTACAGGCGGCCGCATGCATACCCGGTGTGTTGCTGAACGTATCAATAACCACCCCGGCTATGAAAGAGAAGAAAACGACTTGCGTCCGTGAGCTACCGACCGGCATCTTAATAATGAAATAGAGATACAGAAACGGGGTAGCGATCCGCAAGAAATGAATGTTGTTCAAGACCAAGACCTGAATCAACACAAACACCACGAAATATATGAAACCACGCAGTAAATTATTAATCATTTCTTTTCGCCTCTTGTTCTACACCAATTTGCTCCATCTGACGGAAATTCTTGATAATACGCACGTTGTTCAACGCTTGAAAATCCGTAGCCAACTCTACCTGTAATGAATAGAAATTATCATCGTGTTGTTTCTCGAAATCAGCGACCGTACCTACGATAATACCCGAGGGGAATACGGCGGAGTAACCGCTCGTCACGATCGTATCGCCTTTCTGGAACTCCACATGACGCGGCAACTCATCGAGGTTGGCGTACAGCGTATTGCGCCCATTCCAGCTTAATGACCCGAAATAACTACTACCTAATACCTTACAACTCAACCGGAACTTAGGATTCAGCAACGGAATGATCACGGAGAAATGATCGGAAACCGTCGATACGATACCCACCACACCTCGTTCCGAGACAACTCCCATATCGGGCATGATCCCATCCAGTTTCCCTTTATTCACGGTAATATAATTGGACAAATGCGTGACACTGTTGTTCACTACATCCGCCACGACAAACGAATAAGGAAATTGCTCCGTCGAATCCGGCGCAAATCCCTTAAAACTAACCGTATCCGCAATCAGCGCATCTAACTGATCTTGCAGATCCAGCATTTGCAATTCCAACTGTCCGTTACGCTCCAATAACTCCTTATTGATATCCCGAAGATTCAAATAAGAAGTGACAGATCCGGATATCGAGGCGATATATCCTGTCACGACATTCGCTGAGCTGAATATAATATTCCGTTGGTACGCATTATTACGATAGACCAACATCAACGAAACAGCCTCAAGCAGAATGAACAAAAACCAATGCCTCTTCCCGATCAGGAATTCTAGTAACTTACGCATAGGAATTGAAAACTGAAAGTTGAGAATTGAAAATTGAAAAGAACCAGACCTATCGGCTCGCTAATTTTCAACTTTCAATTCTCAATTCTCAATTATTTACTCTTATCGGATTAAGAAATTAAACTTCTCAATATTCTTCAAAGCGACTCCCGTACCTTTCGCCACGGCATGCAACGGATCCTCGGCGATATGGAACTGGATATTCATCTTATCCCGCAAGCGCTTATCCAAACCGCGAAGCATAGCGCCACCGCCAGCCAAATAGATACCGTTTTTCACGATATCGGCATATAACTCGGGAGGGGTTTGCTCCAAGGCACTCAAGATAGCCGCCTCGATCTTCGAGATAGACTTATCCAAACAGTGGGCGATCTCCTGATAAGAGACGGGTACCTCCATCGGTAAGGCAGTCATCTGATTCGGGCCGTGAACCACGTAATCCTCCGGAGCGTCTTCCAATACCGTAAGCGCGGAACCCACGTTGATCTTGATACGCTCGGCCATACGCTCACTCACCTTCACGTTGTGTTGGCGACGCATATACTCCACGATATCAGCCGTTAAATCGTCACCCGCCATACGGATTGATTTATTCGACACGATACCACCTAAGGATATGACAGCGATCTCGGTAGTACCACCGCCTATATCCACGATCATATTACCCTCGGGGGCCAAGACATCTATACCGACACCGATAGCGGCAGCCATCGGCTCAAAAACCATGTACACATCACGTCCACCGGCATGCTCGGCAGAGTCTCGCACGGCACGTATCTCTACCTCCGTACTACCAGAAGGGATACCAATCACCATACGTAAGGATGGAGCGAACCAGCGCTTCCTTCCGCTCGCCATCTTGATAAAGCCGCGAATCATTTGCTCGGCAGCGTAGAAATCCGCGATAACTCCCTCACGAAGCGGTCGTACGGTACGAATATTCGGGTGCGTCTTCTCGTACATCTCACGGGCCACCTTACCGACAGCCAGCACCTTGTCCGAGCGAGCATCCAAAGCAATCACCGAAGGTTCGTCTACCACCATCTTATCATTACACGTGATAATGGTATTGGCGGTACCCAAATCTATGGCAACTTCTTGTGTGAAAGAAAACAATCCCATTAGTCTTATTATTAATGTTTAAAATGACGAACACCTGTCTTCACCATAGCCAAACCATGTTGGTTACAGTACTCGACAGACAACTTATCATTGATAGAGCCTCCCGGCTGGATTACGGCCGTGATACCTGCTTGGTCTGCGATCTCAACGCAATCGGGGAACGGGAAGAAAGCGTCGGAAGCCATCACGGCGCCATTCAAGTCGAAGCCGAATGATTTAGCCTTCTCTATGGCTTGTCTCAAAGAGTCCACACGAGAGGTCTGCCCGATACCGCTGGCGCAAAGCTGCTTGTTCTTCACCAAGGTGATCGCGTTGGACTTGCTGTTCTTCACGATCTTGTTGGCGAACAACAGGTCCTCAACCTCCGAGGCTGTCGGCTGCTTATCCGTCATAGGTTCCAAATCAGCCTTACCTTGGATACTCAAGTCCTTCTCCTGCATCAAGACACCATTCAATAAAGAACGGAACTGCATCGGGCAAGTCTTGCAATCCTTACGGATCAAGATGATACGGTTCTTCTTCTGTTGAAGTACCTCCAATGCGTCAGCGTCGTAAGCCGGGGCGATAATCACCTCGAAGAAGATCTTATGGATCTCCTCGGCCACTTCCTTGTTAATCGTAGTATTCGTGATCAAGATGCCACCGAAAGCGGAAACCGGGTCACCGGCCAAAGCCTCTTTCCAAGCCTCAACCACATTACCGCGGGAAGCGATACCGCAAGCGTTATTATGTTTTAAGATAGCGAACGTCAGCTCGTCGAACTCATCGATCAAGTTCACGGCAGCGTCGATATCCAATAAGTTGTTGTAAGAAATCTCTTTTCCATGGATTTGATCGAACATATCGTTAAACTTACCATAGAACTTAGCGGCTTGATGAGGATTCTCGCCATAACGCAAATGCATCGGGCTATCTACCGTTGCACGGAAATGGGAACCTTCGCGGCCATCAAAATAATTGAAGATAGCGGAGTCGTAACCCGAGGAAACGGCGAACGCCTCTTTGGCGAACCATCTACGATCCTCGATGCTTGTCTCAGCGCCCTTCTCGTTCAAAAGATCCATCAACGGCTGGTATTGAGCCTTGGAAGCTACGATTACCACATCCTTGAAGTTCTTCGCGGCGGCACGTATCAAAGAGATACCGCCTATATCTATTTTCTCAATAATTGCTTGTTCCTCAGCGCCGGAAGCGACAGTCTCCTCGAAAGGATATAGGTCAACGATAACCAAGTCGATTTCCGGGATCTCATATTCAGCTAATTGTTTCTGGTCATTCTCGTTCTCACGGCGAGCCAAGATACCACCGAATACCTTCGGATGAAGCGTCTTCACACGACCGCCCAAAATAGACGGATAAGAAGTCAAGTCCTCTACCGCATCACAAGGCAAACCCAATGACTCGATAAATGATTGAGTACCACCTGTTGATACAAAGCTCACACCCTCGCTATGCAATTTCTTTAGGATTTCGTCCAGCCCGTCTTTGTGAAACACAGAGACCAAGGCACGTTTCATTCGTTTCGTTGCAGCCATCTTTCTATTTTCGTTTACTTTAATGTTTTAGAGCACAAAAGTAGATATTTATTTCCAATCCAGCCTTATTATTCAGATAAAAACAAGGCAACCATACCAAATTTCATCCATAGCCAAAGAAACATGAATCCATCGCACATGATACGGGAGACGGGGCACGCCCCGTCTCTACAACCTATGACATTGCCCTAAGATAATGAGATTTCCTTTGTTAATAATAGAAGATCGCCCAATTTGACATTCTGACATTTTGTATTCTAAAGCTCCAGAGAATCGAATATTTCGCCCCAGAGTACAGTCGGTTTCCATATTTGAGAATAAAAATCCGCAATTAGTTATCTTTCAAGGACATATCGTTTTTTGGGCTTTTATTCTAGCGAGGATTCCCGTCTCTTATCACCCTCAAACATACAAACAATAGACTTCTTATTCGAAAACAATAGACTTTTCACTCGAAAACAATAGTGTTTCACTCCGAAAACAATAGCATTCGCAGTCGAAAGCAACTAACAACGCCGCCGTAAACACCCTACAACTGGATCGTAACAACCTTACAATGCCTATCCGCAGACCCGAAAACCGGCAAAAACCGACCTTTTTCGCTCTCCTTTCCCTCCAGTTCACCCTGCCTATAAAAAGGCATTGTCAGCGTAAAACGCCAATCCTGACCAAATAGTCATAACAAAGCGCCTCCCACTGACAAGTCATCACCCCACAGAAAGCTATCGGCCTCCCGTGATTGCAGAGAGAAGCCTAGGTAGGAAGCGCCGAAGCATGGCATAGAAAGCCAAGCAGATCAAAATAGCTCCCAAAGCAACCCCGAAGTAAATCCCAATAATCGCCCATTCCGCAGAAGACCGGAAGAACCATAATATCAATCGATATATAAAGATCTGCACGATAACATGAGAGGCAAAGACAAAGAAACTAGCCCCCTCCAAGAAGGAGTTAGTCCGCCAAAGAGCCTTTTCCAATCCATACGCAGAAAGAGAGATCGCAAAGACACAGCCCACAAGAATGCCTACATTATGCACATAAACATTCCATCCTAATTCCTTTGAAAGAAGATCCGCTAAAGCCAAAACCACATAAAGCAATGCCGCCCCCGTAATAAAGGACGCGTCTCCACTACAAAATTCCGCCGATGCACGCTATAGAAAGCACCAAGCGAGAAAAAGAACCAAGCGGTCGGACTTAAACCCGGCGAACTGACCCCATCGTAAATGAGCCAAAGAAAGCCAAGTAGCGCTAACGCATATTGCCGTAAATAGCGTACCATAGCATACACCAATGGCGAGAATACCACCAATACCATCAAATCACGGATAAACCACAACGGATAGTTGATCGGCATCGGCATTCCTCCCGGCTCACTAGGTTCTCTCGCCCAAAAGATATCCCACCAATCACACCATCCGTAATCCAGCACAGGTTTAACCTCACCGGCAAGCACAGATGGAAACAAAAGTTCTATCAAGAGGTGCAAACCCACCAATGCTCCATTCCAAAATAGATAAGGCAACAGCAAGGTTTGTGCCCGCTTTCGCAATTTAGAGCCATACATAGGCCAACTAAAGGAACTCTTATAAAAGAACAGATAACCGGATATCAAGAAAAAAAGGGGTACGGCAGTACGTGCCAGCACTTGAGAAAACAGGTCCGCTATTAATTTATAAATGGGATATTCATCCATTACGGGAACCTTAACACCACCTATCGGCAATTCTTTATAATAGCAATGTATCAATACCACCCCCACGATCAAGGGAAAGCGCAAAAAGGCAATCGTCTTCGATTGCAACTCATCATTTGTCATCGTAAAAAGATTCGTTTTTAAATTGTTTGAAACTAAAAGTGCGCCACGCTCTGCATCTCCATCCAACAGGGAAAAGAATGCAAAAGCGTGTCGCACCCATTTCGAAACAAAATAAAACGGGGGCGCATCCACCTTTACCTTTCTCTGGGCTTTAAGAATAAAATTGGTCGTTTTTCTTCCGGAGAAATGCGGCGAAGCATAAATTAAGGAAATAAGGAAAGAATGGGTTTAAATCATAGGCTATACTATTATGGGGTTAATAAATAAGAGGCATAAGGACACAAAAAAAGGTGTGAACCCTACTTATTCAGAACGTAGAAGGTACGACCAAGCACCCAAGCCCAAACCAAATAAGCACTAGGAACACACCCCGTTTGGGGGTACTCACTATCGAACTTATTTCTTCTTGAGCTTTATTATTTGGTCGTTTTACTACATTAAGAAATAAATAGCAAATACTAATATGTCAATCTCTTATATCTCTATCGTTTACTCTCTGTTTCTTATTATTTCGTTTTTATATTCGCCGCAAATATACGACATAAAACTGTTCCATGCTAGATAAGCACCTACGAAATAGCAGGGTTTCTAAACATATCTAACACAACAACTCTCTCAACGACTCTGTTCTTTCTCTATCACCGCTTCTATTTGAGGTTGCAATTTTGGAATAATATTCTTTGCCACATCCCAAACAATCAAATAATTAACACCCATATAGTCATGAATCAACCGATCTCTCATTCCAGCCATATGTTTCCATTGAATGTCACTCCATTGATATTTAACATCTGCGGGAATTTTCTTAGTCGCTTCACCGACAATCTCCAAACTACGGCAAACCGCCCTCTTTAACGTTTCATCCGAAAAAAATTGATACATAGGCAGATCATCCGTAACTACAGAAAGGATGTAGTTACATTCCTCCAATATATGCAGCAAATAAGCGATAGGGGTCTTACACATATTCTACCTCCTTTAATATCTGCTGGCCAATAAAAGGGCTTAACCCTTTAAGGGTGACTATGTCCACTTTCAATCTGTCAAAAAGCTTCTCTAATATCTCACAAGCCAAAAGGAAATTGGAATAAGTCTCTTTATCATCCTCAAAGTCGATCAATATATCCACATCACTACTTTCCGTATTGCTCTCACGAACAGTAGAGCCAAAAAGCCCCAACTGCTTTACACCGCAACTCTGCGACAAAGGCTGCTTTGCTTTCCGAAGAAGAGATATGACAGATTGTTTATTCATTACACAATTGGATATTAATGTATAATGCAAAGATAAGCAATATTTTTCGTACCTTCTCATTTAAACCGCGTATCGTTTGCTTAAATGAGATTAATATACTTACTTTGCGATAAATAAACTTTTAATCAAACTATTAAACTATGGATATACTAAATTCTCATTTACCTTTGTCTATAACTACTCAAAGCAACTACAAATGACACAAAAAGAATCTATCCGCTTATTCGAAGAAAGAAAAGTTCGCGCCATATGGGATGACGAACAAGAGGAATGGTATTTCTCGATCGTTGATGTTATATCTATTTTAACAGATAGCCCCAACCCTCGAAAATACTGGAGTGTATTAAAAACCAGATTGAAAAAAGAAGGTAGCGAGTTGACTACAAATTGTAGTCAACTGAAAATGCAGGCCGCTGATGGCAAGAAATATTTAACCGACGTAGCCAATACCGAGCAACTCTTCCGCCTTATCCAATCAGTACCATCTCCAAAGGCAGAACCTTTTAAGTTATGGATCGCCCAAATAGCGAAGGAACGTTTGGATCAAATGCAAGACCCGGAATTGTCTATCGAGCAAGCCATGGCCGATTATAAACGATTGGGCTATTCGGATAATTGGATCAACCAACGATTGAAATCCATCGAGATACGGAAAGATCTAACAGACGAATGGAAGAAAAGAGGACTGGAAGCCAAAACCGGGAAAAGCGTTATCTCACCGCTCAACGCCCAAAAGATAATTAGCCTAAAAAAGGGAGAGAACGAGCGGGATGTATGACATCCAATGATAAGATAAACAATATTTTTCGTACCTTTGCATCCTCAATCGCAATTTAATAGGTATACGAAATATGATAACAGTTAACAATCTGGACGTACAGTTTGGAAAACGCATCCTTTTTCAGGATGTGAACATGAAGTTTACACCGGGCAATTGCTACGGTATTATCGGTGCTAACGGGGCCGGAAAATCTACGTTTCTCCGTGTAATCAGCAAGCAATTAGACCCTACCAGAGGTAGCGTTAACCTAGGACCGGGCGAACGCCTTTCCGTATTGAGCCAAGATCACTTCGCATTCGATGAATATACGGTTATGGATACCGTATTGATGGGACATACGACCTTATGGGAGGTGATGAGCGAGAAAAACGCCCTTTACGAGAAGCCTGATTTCAGTGACGCCGACGGTATCCGCGTATCGGAACTGGAAGAGAAATTCGCCGAGATGGAAGGCTGGAATGCGGAGAGCGACGCCGCCAACCTATTGAGCGGACTAGGCATCAAGGAGGATTTGCATTATATGTATATGAAGGACTTGAGCGGTAAGCAGAAAGTACGTGTCTTATTGGCCCGTGCCTTGTTCGGACAGCCCGATAACCTATTATTGGATGAGCCGACGAACGACTTGGACCTTGAGACGGTTTCTTGGTTGGAGAATTATCTCTCTAATTTCGAGCATACCGTATTGGTTGTTAGCCACGACCGTCACTTCCTCGACTCCGTTTGTACGCATACCGTGGATATCGACTTCGGTAAATTACAATTATTCGCCGGAAACTATAGCTTCTGGTACGAGTCTAGCCAGTTAGCGCTTCGTCAACAGCAGAACCAGAATAAGAAAGCCGAGGAAAAGAAGAAAGAGTTGGAAGAATTTATCCGCCGTTTCAGCGCCAACGTAGCGAAGTCCAAGCAGACCACCAGTCGCAAGAAGATGTTGGAGAAGCTGAATATCGAGGAGATCAAACCGTCCTCACGCCGCTATCCGGGAATCTTGTTCACGCCTAACCGCGAACCGGGCAACCAGATCCTTGAAGTGAAAGGATTGTCGAAGAGTATCGACGGACAGGTATTGTTCAAGGACTTGAACTTCTTCGTGGAGAAGGATGACAAGATCGTATTTATCAGTCACGACCCTCGTGCCATGACCGCCTTGTTCCAGATCATCAACGGTGAGGAGAAAGCGGATGCCGGTACGTATCAATGGGGACAGACGATCACGACCTCTTATCTTCCTCTCGATAACTCCAAATATTTCAATACAGATATCAACCTGCTCGATTGGTTATGCCAGTTCTCGCCGGATACTAACGAGGTATTCTTGAAAGGCTTCCTCGGACGTATGTTGTTCTCGGGCGAGGAGCTCATGAAAAAGGTAAGCGTACTTTCCGGAGGTGAGAAGATGCGTTGTATGATCTCACGTATGATGCTCACCGACGCCAACTGCTTGATCTTGGATACTCCGACCAACCACTTGGACTTGGAATCCATCCAAGCCTTCAATAATACATTGAAGACATTCAAGGGAAATATCCTGTTCTCCAGCCATGACCACGAGTTCATACAAACCGTGGCGAACCGTATCATCGAGCTGACTCCTAACGGTATCATCGATAAGATGATGGATTACGATGATTACATCACAGATCCAGCTATCGCTGAGTTACGGGAAAAGCTATATTCGAAATGAAAAAAAGATTATTATTCATACTAATCGTTTTTATCGCATGGCTACCGGTTTTTGTTATTCAAAAACCGGTATTTATGTTTTATCAGCATGCGTTGTCCGAGGCTTGTACCTTCACGGACTTCCTACAGGTTATGCTTCATGGGCTGAAGCTGGATTGTACGATAGCGGGATACCTTACGGCCATCCCTCTCCTATTGACTTTAGTATCAGTTTGGATTCCGGGCGTTTGGCTAAAGAAGGTATTGAAAGGGTACTTCTTGATCATGGGAATTCTGGTATCCGCGATCTTTTCCGTAGATGTGGCTTTATATAGCTTTTGGGGATTCAGGTTGGACGCTACCTTATTCTTCTACCTACAATCGCCCGCCGATGCGATGGCGAGCGTTCCGCTGGGAATGTTCTTTATCCAATTATTGGTATTCGTGGCATATGCGCTAGGTATCTATGCTTGGTTCACCTTCATCCTCCGGTTCGCGCCAGTAAAGCCTAGCTTTCCACCTACGGGATTGGAACAATTGGGAAGTACTTTCGCCATCCTCTTAGCAGGGGGAATATTGTTTATTCCGATCCGGGGAGGCGTAACTACGTCTACGGCAAATGTCGGCATGGTTTATTTCAGCCAGAACCAGTTCTTGAATCATTCGGCGATCAACCCGTGTTTCAGTCTGATAGCCTCATTGAGTAAGCAACAGGATTTTGCCTCGCAATTCGATTTCTATCCGGAGGAAAAGCGGAAAGCCTTATTCGATACGCTCATTCAAGCCCAAGACTCCTTATGCCCGGGAGATTCCATACCTACAGAGCCTGTCAAGCTATTGACAACGACTCGTCCCAATATTCTCATTATCATCATGGAGAGTTTCACGGCAAATGCTATCGAGGCTGTTGGTGGTGAGCCGGGAATTACGCCGAACTTGAATCGGCTGAGCAAAGAAGGTGTATTATTCACGAACCTATATGCCAACTCGTTCCGTACCGACCGAGGCTTAGTCTCCGTATTGAACGGCTATTTAGCCCAACCCACCACCTCCATCATGAAGTATCCGGTGAAAAGCCAGACCCTTCCATCTATCGCAAAGAGTCTTAACAAAGAAGGATATACGGCGGATATGCTCTATGGAGGTGATATCAATTTCACGAATATGCAAAGTTATTTCTATAGTTCCGGCTACAGCAAGATAACGGCAGACCGTGATTTTCCCTTGAGCAGCCGTCTGAGTAAATGGGGAGCAAACGACGATATCACGTTCTCGCATCTTTACGAGGATATCAAGCAAAGACCAGTCGACGGCAAACCTTGGTTAAGTACATTCCTGACATTAAGTAGCCATGAGCCATTCGAGGTCCCGTTTCACCATTTGGAGCATCCTTATCTAAACTCCGTCGCGTTTACGGACAGCTGTATCGGTAATTTCATTGATACGTTCAAGGAACTGCCGGCATGGAAAAATACGGTAGTCATCTTTGTCTCCGACCACGGATACCGTTACCCTGAAAACATGCAGGAGTACGGACCTTTACGTTTCCACATACCTATGCTATGGCTAGGCGGAGCGATCGCCGAACCTAAAGTGATCGATACGTATGCGAACCAAACCGATTTGGCAGCCACCTTATTAAATCAGATGGGTCTCCCCACGGATGAGTTCTCATTCAGCAAAGATATATTGAATCCTTGCGTCCCGCATTACGCCTTTTATACATTCAATAATGGATTTGGCTTTATAGACGAATCCGGTGTTTCCGTATACGACAATGAAGGGAACAAGATTTTAGTAGAAGAACCTGAAAGCGGAAACGAGACCCGCTTGGAGAAAGGAAAAGTCCTATTACAAACTTTATACGACGATCTGGGAAATCGATAGCGACAGATATAAAAAAGGCCGACTTACACAAGCCGGCCTTTTTTATTTATATTAAATATATTCTTACTTAGCGTAGCTTACCGCACGAGTCTCACGGATCACCGTGATCTTAACCTGTCCCGGATAAGTCATCTCATCCTGAATCTTCTTAGCGATCTCAGCGGACAAGTTCTCGGTGTCCTTATCGTCAATCTTATCAGCGCCAACGATTACGCGCAACTCTCTACCCGCTTGGATAGCGTAAGTCTTGACAACACCCGGATACGATAAAGCCAATTGTTCCAAATCATTCAAACGCTTGATATAAGCCTCTACGATCTCACGACGTGCGCCCGGACGAGCACCTGAAATAGCGTCGCAAACCTGTACGATCGGAGCCAACAGCGTCTGCATCTCCACCTCATCGTGGTGAGCGCCTACGGCGTTGCAAATATCCGGTTTCTCCTTATATTTCTCGCAAAGCTTCATACCCAAGATAGCGTGCGGCAATTCCGGCTCATCATCGGGCACTTTACCAATATCATGTAACAATCCGGCACGTTTCGCTTTCTTCGGGTTCAATCCCAACTCGGAAGCCATCACGGCACAAAGGTTGGCCGTCTCACGAGCATGTTGCAACAAGTTTTGTCCATAAGAAGAACGATACTTCATCTTACCGATCATACGAATCAATTCCGGATGCAAACCGTGCACTCCCAAATCGATCACGGTACGCTTACCGGTCTCTACGACCTCGTCTTCCACTTGCTTCTTCACCTTCGTTACCACCTCCTCGATACGAGCCGGATGGATACGTCCGTCCTGTACCAATTGATGCAAGGCCAAACGAGCGATCTCACGGCGAACCGGATCGAATCCGGAAAGAACGATAGCCTCAGGCGTATCATCCACCACGATCTCAATACCGGTAGCGGCCTCCAAAGCACGGATATTACGTCCCTCACGACCAATGATACGTCCTTTGATCTCGTCCGATTCAATATGGAACACGGTAATAGAGTTCTCGATAGCCGTCTCCGTCGCTACCCGTTGGATAGACTGGATCACGATCTTCTTCGCCTCCTTATTAGCGGTCATCTTCGCCTCCTCGACGATCTCGTTGATGTAAGAAGCGGCTTGCGTCTTTGCCTCATCCTTTAAGGACTCGATCAAACGCTCTTTGGCTTCCTCGGCGGACAACCCGGAGATAGCCTCCAAATGCTCCACTTCCTTCTGATGAAGTTTATCCAAATCTTGCTTCTTCTTCTCCACCAACTCCAACTGAGAAGATAAATTCTCCTTTACAGCCTCTACCTCGTTATTCCTACGCTGTAACTCTTCCTGACGTTGATTCATCGTCAGTTCTCTTTGTTTCAATTTAGTCTCGACAGACTGGATCTTAGCGTTACGCTGTGATACCTGTTTTTCCAAGTCCGCTTTCAAATGAAGAAACTTCTCCTTTACTTCCAGCATCTTGTTCTTCTTTATCACCTCGGCCTCCTTCTCCGCCTCTTGAAGCACGGAGTCGTACTTCGACTTCAGAAGGAAACGCATGCCCAGCCACGCAAGCAACCCACCAATGATGAAGGTTACTATCGGTATGATTATATACATTCCAACCATTTAACTAATAATTTAAGATTCATTTATTTATATACAAAAAAAGCACTACCATCACACGGTCTTACCGTGCAAAGCAGTGCGGAAACTCTCTTCTTACAATATGTATGTTATTTCTTCAGATATCCTTCCAACTCGGTTGTAAGCTCCTGTATCTTATCCGTAAAAGGATTTGTATCATTCCGTTTTTCCAACTCCAGATTATGCATCGAGAGTTGAAAAGCCACCATGGCTAACAAATCTTTCGTATCCACCTCGACCGCAAAATGCTGCCTGTATTGAAGAATCTTGCTGTTGATCTGATCAGCGGCGGCACGCGCCAACTCTTCCTCATGACGTTTGATCGTAAGCGGATATTTCTTTCCGGCTATCACTATATTTATAAGAAATTCTTCGTCCATCGCTTCTATTCATTTAAAAGTGCGATGCACTTGTCTACTTCCCGCACTAATTTTGATAACCGCATCCGGGCGTTCTTCATCTCTTCCTCATTCGTAGAAACAATTCGCGCCGTCAGCATGTTATCACATTTGGCATTCAATCCTTCAATCATATCCTTCGCCTGCCGCAACTCCTCGTCTTTAAGGCTCAAAGCAGCTGTAAGTTCGTCAATTCTACGTTTCTGCTGATCGCATAACGCCATCAAATCACGAACTCTAACCTCAAATACAGCTAACAATCTCTTATGATCTTCGGTCATTTCACACCAAATTCTACACAAAAGTAAGTTTTTGAATTGAATTAACCAACTGTAGACTTAATTATTTTGACAGAAAACGTATGGACAAATAAAAAGGCCGTCCAAAAAAATCGAACAGCCCTCCCTAATTCTTGTAAACGTTCCTCTTGTTTACACTAAAGAAACATACATTTCACCTTCAATCTCCTCGAAAGCTAATTTACCTTCTTTCGCCAACCAACCAAAAGCGGCGTACATATCTTTTTCCGCTTTAATCTTCGTGGCTTTCTTCACTGCCTTAAAACTCATTTTACCGCCTTCATTTAAAACGTTCCATACAAGGCCGGCGTTTGTACCAATTAATTCAATCATTTTATGATAACATTTGATTACTGGGGACAAATTTATAGATTAAATGATTAAAACAAAAGATTATAGATGTTTTTTAGCATAAAAGATGGACATTTTTCGCTTTGTAAACAATATTAACACGGTTATAACGTTATTTTTCCTCTGTTTTCTCGGCATATCAGTTCCGCTTCCACGTTTACCGCTGAGACATATCTTTTTAATAAGTCAACCGAGTAACCACCCGCTTCCAATAAGCCCTCCTTACCGGAATAACCATTCAGAATCATTAACAATGAAGTGGTCGACATTTCAATCTTGGTACGTTCCTCATCGCTGGTAGGCGTTCCGACACCCGCTACTCCATCCCTGTAGACTGGAAGACCGGCGATATTCAATTCACCACGTCCGATACCGTGATAAATTTCCCCCTCTTTTCCGACACCTAGTTCCAATCCGCCTACAATCTTATCCGCGTCAAATCCTCCGATAGAATAACCGCTACGGATAGAAACCAGATTGACGATATCCACCAAGGTATCTATCTTATATAAAGGAAGCCCGCGAAGTATCCGCCGTCTTAACGCCTCGGCGGAAGGGCGATACCGATTCGGGTCTTTCCCCAGACATTTATAAGCCTGACGGGTAGCGAAAATAGGAGTCCACTTATTAATATCCTCTATCTTACAGGTAGAACGGATGTCCTCCTCAACACGGGTTATTTCTTCCCAAAGTCGTTCATCGGGCTCCGTGTTCTTTACTTGGCAGGCGATAGCCAACACGTGAAGATCGGGGCAAGCCTCCGATATCTCAGATGAAAGAGTGATTGAAATCATGTCTATTATAAGTTTGAGCCAATATAACTAAGATTTTTTCAAGCATATCCCGGTAAGGATCCGGCCGCTTTTGACACTGAGGCGACGAGCGGAGAAATAATCCTCATACCGAATATAAGTACAGATGCCAGCGATCTCTATATGCCCGGAGAGCAATCCTGCCTCTAACAATTGTAAACGGTTGGTTTCCCATAGATCGATATGCGCTTTTTGAGTCTCCGCATTACGTCGAAGAATCCGCTCCATTGGGAAGCCCGCCATTTGAAAAGCTTTTACGACTTCCTCTCCCACCTCAAATGCCGCTTGACTGATAGAGGGACCTATTCCGGCAACCAATTGAGTAGGATCGCAATCGTATGCCTCGATCATCAAGCTTGCCGCCTTACGAGCTATGTGTAAAACCGTACCCCGCCAACCCGCATGGACGGCAGCTACCACTTTACGATCCGGCGCATATAACAAGACAGGGACACAATCCGCCGTAGATACGGCTACACATACATCCGGAACATTCGTCACCAAAGCGTCCACGCCTTCCAAACGTAGCTTTCGCTCTTTATCATTCAGCGAAAGGAAAGACGCGTCGATCGCCAATACTCGATCCTCATGGGTCTGATGAGGTATAACCATATTCTCTAGGGAAATCCCGACCGCATCCGAAAGAAGTTCCAAGTTCTTCCGGATGAAGCCCGGATCATCCTCGGTATAAACGCCCGGATTCATCGAAGCGTACGTTCCCGTACTCACGCCGCCATGACGTGTTGTCGTAAAATGAGAAATGTCGCGGTATCCGCTTAACCCGGAGAACCGCGACACCTCTATTTGCTTATTTTCTTGTATCTTCATCTTCATCATCGTCCCAGTATTCCTCGTATACCTCATCCGGGTCATCCTCGTCCTCATCCACGGGGAAGATGTATTCGTTGTCGTCCTCAAATTCCAACGTGCTTACATCTATATTCTTATGGACAATTCGCTCAGCCTCATGGAAATTCTCCTTATTCAGCTCTTTCCATAAAAGGTCTTTCAACTCGACAATACCCAGTCCCGTGATAGAAGATATAAAGACATACGGAATTCCCTCCGGCAAGTCTTGCGACAAAGCCTCGATCAATTCCTCATCCAGCATATCGCTCTTGGTGATCGCCAGTACACGACGTTTATCCAGCAATTCCGGATTATACTTCACTAACTCATTATGCAAGATCTCATATTCTTTCTTGATATCGTCTGCCTCAGCGGGAACCATGAACAATAACAATGAATTACGTTCGATATGACGTAAGAAACGAAGTCCCAAACCTTTTCCCTCGCTTGCTCCTTCGATAATACCCGGTATATCGGCCATTACGAACGAACGGTTATCGCGATAACTCACGATGCCTAAATTAGGCTCCAACGTAGTAAAAGGATAATTAGCGATCTTCGGTTTAGCGGCGGATACGACAGAAAGCAAGGTAGATTTACCCGCATTCGGGAAGCCTACCAAACCGACATCGGCCAGCAATTTCAACTGAAGAATCACCGTACGTTCCAATGCCGGCTCACCCGGTTGCGAATAACGGGGCGCTTGATTGGTAGCCGTCTTGAAGTTAAAATTCCCCAGACCGCCACGACCGCCTTTCAGCAACATCACTTGCTGACCGTCTTCCGTAACGTCGCAAATAAACTCTCCGGTCTCAGCATCGTAAACAACCGTACCGCAAGGAACCTCGATTACTCGATCCTCCCCGTCTTTACCCGAGCTACGCTTCGCACTACCACTCTCACCATTGGTGGCCATGATATGACGCTCATATTTCAAGTGAAGGAGCGTCCAGTAATTCCGGTTACCACGGAGATACACATGACCTCCTCTCCCTCCATCGCCCCCGTCGGGACCTCCTTTCGGAATGTATTTCTCACGACGGAAGTGAGAAGACCCTCTTCCACCCTTTCCTGAGCGGCAATAGATCTTGACATAATCTACAAAGTTCGATTCAGCCATATTGGTTTATTTCAATTATTTTACGTTATTAACCGCCTCTTTGATACGACCGAAGATTTCCTCGATTGTTCCCATCCCTTTGATGGCTACGTGCTTGCCTTCACCTACATAGTAGTCTGCCAAAGGAGCTGTTTGAGTATGGTAAACATCCAGTCTGGATTTGATCGTCTCCAAGTTATCGTCAGAACGTCCGGATACTTTACCGCGCTCCAATAAACGCTTGATCAACTCCTCTTCCTCTACTTGAAGGTTCAACATAACGGAAACGTCTGTTCCACGCTCGTTCAACATCTTCTTCAAGGCTTTCGCTTGAGGGATCGTACGAGGGAAACCATCGAAGATTACGCCCTTAGCCGGCTTCTTGCTATCCAATACATTCGCCAACATATCAACGATCAACTCGTCCGGAACCAATTGTCCCTTCTCGATATAATCCTTAGCGATCTTGCCCAGTTCAGTCTCAGCCTTCATCTCGCCACGCAATACATCGCCAGTAGAGATATGATCCAAACCGTATTCTTTAATAATCAACTCACTTTGTGTTCCCTTACCTGAACCGGGAGCACCAAAAATAACCACGTTCAACATACTATTGTTCCTTTATTATATATAATGTATACTATTTTATTCCACAACCTTGTAGATATCCTTATATGAGCGGCCCAACTCATCATAATCCAAACCATGTCCCACGATAAAATCAGCGGGTATCTGTAAGCCTACATAATCCGGAGTCAACTCGCATTTCAAGGATTCCGGCTTGAAAAGCATCGTTGCCAATCTTACATCGGCGGCACCCTCGCTCCGAAGCTTCTCCATCACGTAGTTCATCGTAAAGCCCGTATCGATAATATCCTCCAATAAGATCACCATACGTCCGCGAATATCAGCCTGCACCGGCATGATCTCATTCAATATGCCCGTACTGGAAGTTCCTTGATACGAGGAATAACGAGCGAATGTCAGCTCATACGGAACATCCAGCTCACGCATCAGCTCGGCGACAAACATAAAAGCCCCGTTTAGCACACCCACGAATAGAGGATTTTTCCCTTCCACATCCGCTTTAATCTGAACGGCCATTTTAGCGATAGCCGCCTGAATATCCGACTCCGGAATAAACAGTTCAAATTCTTTGTCTTTTAGACGAATTCTGTCCATAAATCTTTCGGTTTTCGAGGGGACAAATGTACAACTTTTTCGGCGATGCACAAAAAAGTGTAGCAACATACCAAAGTTTGTTATACATTTGTAAGCAGAATAAAACCCCAGACATCTAGAATTATGATTAAGATATTCGCTACAGACAAGGTAAAGGAGCTCGACCAATATACGATTCAACACGAGCCAATTAGTTCGATCGACTTAGTGGAGCGTGCCGCTACGACGTTCGTCCATGAGTTTTGCCGGCGCTACTCCAAGCAGGTCCGCATCGTGATTTTCGCCGGTCAAGGCAATAACGGAGCCGACGCTTTGGCCATCGCCCGCCTTTTGAACGAGGAATCATACCGGGTAGAGACGTATTTATTCAACCCGACGGAGCATCTGTCCGTAGAGTGTGAGCAAAACAAGCAGCGTCTGCTCGACATGGAACGGATCGAATTTACGGAAGTGGTCCGTGACTTTGAGCCGCCGACGCTAACCGACCGAGACGTGGTGATCGATGGCTTGTTCGGTTCGGGATTAAACCGTCCTCTCACCGGAGGTTTCGCCGCTATGGTCAATTATATCAACCAATCCGAGGCGGAAGTCGTAGCGATCGATATTCCTTCCGGCTTATTCGGGGAAGATAATCGTAAGAATGACTCGGAGGCGATCATCAAGGCCAGCTTAACCTTGACATTCGGCTTCCCGAAACTGGCGTTTCTTTTTCCGGAGAATGAGCAATACGTAGGCGAGTGGAAAATACTGGATATCGGAATCCATCCGGACGCAATTTATGAGACGGCTTCCCCTTACTCATTGGTTACGGAAGAAGATATATCCTATTCGTTAAAGTCTCGCAAACGTTTCGCCCATAAGGGAACGTTCGGACATGCTTTATTGATCGCCGGAAGTAAAGGAAAAATGGGAGCCGCCCTATTATCCGCGAAGGCATGCTTACGGAGTGGAGCCGGACTATTGACCGTGCATATCCCGACCCGAGGCGAATCAATCTTCCAGACCGCTTTCCCGGAAGCGATGTTAAGTCTAGACGCAAATCCTGATTATTTCTCTACGGTTCCCGAGATAGGTAGTTACTCCGCTGTTGGTATGGGACCGGGACTCGGACAGCATTTAGAATCCGCAGCAGCGATCGAACGTATCCTGCAATCTAGCACAAAACCAGTCGTTATCGATGCGGACGCTATTAATATAATGGCATCCAACAAGGACTTATTCAATAAGATCCCGCCACGGAGCATCCTCACTCCCCATCCGAAGGAGTTCGACCGGATAGCGGGTGAAAGCACGAACTCATACGACCGTTTGATGAAAGCGCAATCTTTCGCCGCCGAACATAAGATTTGTATCGTATTGAAAGGAGCTTATACCGCTATTTGTTCTCCGGCAGGAAACATTTATTTCAATAGTTGCGGAAATCCGGGCATGGCAACCGCCGGTAGCGGAGACGTGCTGACGGGTATCATCCTCGGCTTATTGGCGCAAGACTATTCTCCGGAAACTGCCGCTGTAGTCGGAGTATTCTTGCACGGCACAGCCGGTGATCTCGCCGCCGCTTTCCGCTCGGAAGAGAGCATGATCGCCAGCGACATCACGGATATGCTCGGAAAAGCGTTTAAGCAAATCAAATAAATCCAGCAAAAACAACGGACGTTTTTACTCTCGTTTGTTACAATTACTACCGCTATTCCATATATTATACGGACTTACAGTGTACATATAGAATGGTGGTAGTAAATTTTCATGGTACCCCAACGCCTTTTGCTATCACATTTCAACCTTTTCTTACTCACTCGATAAATGTCGGCGATATCTTTTATGACAAAGCTCTGTAAAGTAGAGTTATTGTAACTTTTAAACATGTATAGTTGTATCCCTATCATTTTATAGAAAAACACGTACATGAATTTTTTTAAACATGTACGACTTTTTTCGAAAACACGTACGTGTTTCAGCATAAACATCATGATATTTTCACAATATTGATTATCAACACTTTAAATAAAGCATTCGATTACTGGCTTATTGTAGTATTTTCTGTAAAGAAAAGCTTCAGTCGTTGATACCATAACTATTACAGTGACATGATACAGATTTACTTCACACGTAATTAACAATTAAAAGAACGTGTGTAACATGTCAAACAAGTTAAGAGAACGTAAAAATTACAGCATGGAGTTCAAGCTCCGTATGCTGAAGG